>DATLVI010000016.1 GCA_035577545.1 Verrucomicrobiia bacterium | reverse complement strand
CGCGGCTTCGTACGCAGTGATGTCGTTTGTGTAGTAGCCATCGAATTGTACCAGCCCGATCGATTGTCCCGAACCAGTAAGCGCGACACCGGGAGCGTAGGCGTTTCGGAAGTCGTACCCCATGTAGGTGCCGTCCGTTCCCGAGCCATCGGCCGGGCGGACATGGGCTGTCTTCTGACGCGGCGCCATTTTCAGATTGGCGGGATGTGGCCGCGTAAAATCGTTGAGGCCGTTGATTGCCAGGACCGGGATACCCAGTTCGACGGATGGCCCGATGTCGGGCGCGTAGAACCGGCGGGCTTCCTTCGGGTGCTGATAGACGCGCATCGTCACATGGAAGGCTCTCTCGATGTCGGCCACCGTCGCGCTTACGTCCAGCAGCACGCGATTGGGGTGGGTTGCCCTGATCTGGAAACCGTTCCGCTGGGCGAAATCCATCACCGCCTGATAATCCTGCTCGGTCGGGCCGAATTTTTCCGTGAACTGCTCCGGCGTCAGGTAGTGGCGATACTGGGGACTGGCGGGATCGTAAATCTGCTGGAGCAACTTTGTGAGTCCTTCCTGGTTGTGCAATGGGAGGCCGATCGCCAGGTTCAGCCGCGTCGATCCCGGCAGGCGGTCGACGGGTTGCGATCGCGCCACTGCCGCCGGCACGTGGCCTGGCAAAGTCCGCCGTTGCTGAGCGTGGGCCGGCGTTACCAACAACCAGAGGAGCAGATGGACTGCGGCAACGTACCTGATGACGCAGCGGAGTGCTGTGGGAATGCGTGTGACATGTTTGTGGAAGGGCGGCCTGCGAAGCCACAGTACGTGGTGCCGATTTCCCAGCCGGAATCCCATGCCAAGACCAATGTGCTACATGATGTCTCGGTCAGCAACTCAAATCGGGTCGTCGCTGTGTTTCGGGGATTCACATGCGTGCGGCAGTCCGATGTGGGGCGTCCCGCTAACTCGACACCACTTCGCGGATGCAACGCTCGGCTTGAAAAACTTGTTTCAGGGACAGCGACACGGTATAAGCGCTGGAGAGCACGGGTATCGACTTGAACGAACGAAAAGTCCTGGTGGTCGAAGACGATGCGGGGATGCGGGAAGTGCTGGAAAGCATTCTTGTGTTCGAAAACGCGCAGGTCTATACGGCGGTCGACGGTAAGGATGCGGTCCAGAAGACGCTGGCGTTGAAGCCGGATTTGATCCTACTCGACATCGACATGCCCAAGCTGAACGGGTTGACGTTTTGCAAGGCGATTCGGGCGGGCAGGGAAACCCGGAACATCCCGATCATTGTTGTCACCTCCCTGACGGCTGCGGGCCGACTCGAAGAATGCATGGAAGCGGGAGCGGATGATTTTCTGGGCAAACCGTTCGCGATGGAGGAGTTGTTGATTCGCGTTCGCGCCATGTTCAAGACGGCCCATGTCCCCGACCATGTGGAGCGTCTGAACCAATACATCGTCGCCGTTCGGGACATGCGTGAGCGCGCTTCCCGCGAGGCAAAACCGTAACGTCGGCAGGCCGTTTGATATTTTGTTTGGAGACGAATGCCACAATCGCTGAGAGATCGATACCCGCGGCGCATTGAAGTACCGTTGCTGATCCTGCTATCCTTCGTACTGCTGCTGATCGCGTTATCGCTGCCCTTGATGAAGGTAGAGAAGATGGTGCTCTGGAAAAATGAGTACTCGGTGATCGCCGGGGTGCACAGCTTGTGGGAGCAGGGTCAATATGCGCTGGCGATTATCCTGTTCTTCTTTTCGATCGTCTTCCCCATTTTCAAGCTGGCGACGCTGGCCTTTGTCTGGACCATCCGCTTGGCGGAGCAGAAGCGGCAGACGGTGCTCCATTGGTTGGGCATCCTCGGCAAATGGTCGATGCTCGATGTGTTCGTGGTCGCGATCCTGATCGTGCTCGTCAAGCTCGGGCCGCTGGCGAAGGTCGAGCCGCAATGGGGGCTGTACTGGTTTGCCGCTGCCATCCTGCTCTCGATGATCACCAGCCTCTACGTGGACAGCCTCGCGGGAAAGAGCGGCTGAACCCGTCACGCTTTGGGTGCGGCGGGCCTGGCAGTAGAGTACTTCGCCACCACCTTCGCTACCGCCTCGCGCAGGCCAAGGATGGTAACGGGCTTCCCGACGATCAGGTCCACGCCGGGGGGTTGTTCGCCGGAGGCCTGCATCATGGAGCCAAACCCGGTGAGCAGAATGACAGGTGTTCGTGGCTTGAGTTGCTTGATGGACACGGCGACCTGGTCGCCGTTCATGTCCGGCATCGCGCGGTCAAGAATCACAACGTCGAACTCCATGCGCTGGAATTTGTCGAGGGCCTCCTGTCCGTTCGCGGCGGTCTCCACGATGTGCTTGTCGCCCAGCAGAAACTCATTCAAAATCCGACGCACGAGTTCCTCGTCATCCACCAACAACACGCGCAACGGGTGGAGTACGCACGGCGCAGAATCATCTTCCTTTGGCGATTGTGGTTCGACGGCGACGGGCAATGAAAGAATGAATGTCGTGCCTTCCCCGAGCTTCGATTGGATATCAACCGTGCCCTGGTGACGCTGGAGAATACCGTAGACCATCGATAAGCCGAGGCCTGTGCCGTGCGCGCCCTTGGTGGTGAAGAACGGTTCGAGACAACGGCTTCGCACTTCCTCCGTCATGCCCGTGCCGGTGTCGACGACCTCGAGGGTGACGCGGGAGTTGTCGAGATGGGTGCGTAACGTGATCGTCCCGCCTTGTGGCATGGCGTCAACGGCATTGAAAATAAGGTTGGTGAGCGCTTCTCGCAGGTCCGCGGCGTTGCCGACGACCGCTGGAATGTTGCCCAACTCGGTGGCCAGGTGAATCGCAATGCCTTTGGCCTCCGCCTGGTTCTTCCATTTCGGCTGTGTGAGGGAGACAGCTTCCTCCACGAGGTGGTTGAGATCGACCGGGACAAAGACTTCGCCTTCCTCGCGCTGGCGGTAAAACTCACGAAGACGGTTGACGACATTACCCGCGTCCTTGGCCGCCGTGTTCATCATCTGCAGAAAACGCAGCGTCTTTTCCCTGTCGGCAAGGGTTTCCGGGCGATAAATCAAGAGTTCGGAAAAACCGAGGATCGCGGCCAGCGCGTTGTTGAAATCGTGGGCAATGCCGCTGGCCATGGTGCCCAGCGCCCGCAGGCGCTCTTGCTGGATGACTTGCTGTTGCGCCGCCTGCAACTCTGCCAGCGCCTGCTCCAATCGCTGTTTGCTTTCCCGCAGATCGTCTTCTGACCGTTTGCGGACCGTAACATCCTCAATCGTCCCGACGAAACCCATCGACTCGCTGTGGTCCGACTGCATGCGGGCGGCCCGCACATGGACGCACAGGACGTTGCCGTTGCGATGACAGACGCGATACTCGGCAGAATAATCGATTCCGTCGGTGATGAACGCCTGCCACTTCCGGGTGACCCATTCGCGGTCGTCGGCATGAATGAACTGCGTCCACCCGTCGTTCTGGCTCTCCATCAGCGTGAAACCGTAGAGTTCGCGGCAGCGCGGGTTGGCGTATGTCAACCGGCCCTGGGCGTCGGTGAGAAAAATACCCAACGGTGAGGAGACGCTCAGCGATCGGAATAATTCTTCACTCTCGCGCAGCGACGCTTCCGCCTGCTTGCGGTCCGTGATGTCCTGCTTCATCGCGATGAAATAGGTGATTTCACCGCGCTCGTCGCACACCGGCGTGATCGTCATCTCTTCATTGTAGAGGCTGCCGTCTTTGCGGCGGTTGATCATGTCGCCCTGCCAGACCTTGCCCGAATTTACCGTCTGCCAAAGGTTGCGATAAAAACTCTCATCGTGCTTGCCCGATTTCAGGAGGCGCGTGTTCTGCCCGATGGCTTCTGCGGCGGTGTAGCCTGTCAACTTCGTGAAGGCCGGGTTGACCCAGAGGATCGTCCCCCTGCTGTCCGTGAGAACGATGCCGTTGGCGGCGGACTCCAGGGCCGTGCTTTGGAGGTGAAGGCGCTCCTCGATCCGCTTGCGCTCGGTGACGTCCGAGAAGATCGCGGCAAACTGGCCGCGTTTCGGGCTGAAAGCAGCCACTTCAAAGTGTTTGTCAACGGCCCGCAAATAATTCTCGAATCGGGCTGGCTGGCTGGTGAGGGCGACCTTGCCGTAGATATCGATCCAATAATCTTCCACGTCCGGAAAGATTTCTCGCACGGTTTTGCCGACCGCTTGGCCGTGTGTGACACCCAGCATCTTCTCAAACGCCGGGTTGACTTCCAGATAGCGGTAATCACAAGGCTTGCCATCGGCATCCCAGATGATCTCGCACAGGGCGAATCCTTCCCGCATCGTCGCGAACAGGGTGCGGTACCGCTCTTCGCTCGCGCGCAGCGCCTGGTCCATTTGCTTGCGCTCGGTGATGTCGCGGGCGACGCCGGTCGTCCCGGCCACCTCTCCCTGGTCGTTCAGGAAGGCGGACTTGATGGTTTCCACCCAGGTGCGTTTCCCCGCCGCGTCCACAAAAGGTTCTTCGATGCGCCGGCGTTGGCGCAGCTCCATGACTTGTTTGTCATCGGCGACATAGCGTTCCGCCAGTTCGCGCGGCACAAAGTCAAAGTCGGTCTTGCCGACGATTTCCCCGGAGGCGTGGCCAAAGGCCTTCGCAAACGCTTCATTCACGGCGATGAAGCGGCTCTGTTTGTCTTTCACCCAGGCGATGTCAGGAATACTGTCCAGCAGCGCGCGGTGCTGTTGCTGTATCTTGCGCAACGCTTCGTCCATCCGTTCGCGCTCCGTGATGTCGCGGGAGTTGATGATGATCCCCCGTACTGCGGGATCTTCCAGAAGGTTCTTGCCGATCCCTTCGAGAACTCGCCACGAGCCATCCTTGTGGCGGAAGCGATACTCGCCGGATTCCACACAGCCCGGTCGGATCAGCCCCTCCGCAAAAACCTTTTGGATCCGGTCAAGATCGTCCGGGTGGATAAACTCGAAGGCGTTACGCCCGACCAATTCCTCAGGCCGATAACCGAGGATACGTTCGATGGACGGACTTTCATAGCGGATGCTGCCGTCTGCCTCCAGGATGGTGATAATATCGGTGGTGTTTTCAATCAGCGAACGAAAGTGCGCCTCGGTCTGGCGGGTCACGTCACCCATCAGCTTGGGCGTCTGGGTTTGGGCACCGTTCATCTGCCTGTCCGTGGCGCAACTCGTGTGCCACGCCGGAGACCGGGTGATTTTAACCTCTGCATTCATTGATTTGCCCCTCCGGTATACATAAAACAGTGTCATTTTGTCGCTAAATGGGTCAAGGGTGATTGAACCTGAGTTTGGCAGAAATCGCTTCGCAACCATGCGACGATTTGGCTATTGTCCCCACGTGATTCGGCTGCTCTACACGATCGCGTATTCGCTGGGCTTCATCCTCCTGAGCCCGCTGTTCCTCTACAAGATGTGGAAGCGCGGCAAGTACCGGGAAAACTTCTGGCAACGCTTCGGCTTTTACTCCGCGGACGCGCGCGAACGACTCGCTCACAAGAAGGGACCCCGTTGCTGGATCCAAGCGGTGAGCGTTGGCGAGGTCAACGTCGCGCTCCTGTTCATCGGCGCATTGCAGCGTAAGTTCCCCGACCTGCGCATTATCGTGACCACTACGACCTCGACTGGCTATGCGCTCGCCTACGAACGCCTCCCGCAGGAAGTCGAGCTGCTCTATTTTCCACAGGACTTCCCCTGGTCTGTCCACCGTGCGTACGATTTGATTCAACCCGATTTCATCGTCCTCATGGAATCCGAATTGTGGCCCAACCACATCTGGATGGCCGCGCGCCGTAACGTGCCCTTGTTTCTCGTGAACGGCCGCATGTCCCTCCGTTCCGAGCAGCGCTACAAACGCCTGCGCGGACTCTCCTCCCAGGTTTTCGACAAGCTCGCGCTCGTCTGTGCGCAGAGCCCGGAGGATGCCGATAACTTCGCGGCCCTCGGTGTGCCGCGCGACCGCGTACACATGACGGGCAACATGAAGTATGACGTCTCGATGCCTCATGCCGATGTGCAGAAAGTCGACCCCGTCCAGTTGCTCAAGCAAATCGGCATCTCGCCGGCACAACCAATTCTGGTCGCGGGCAGCACCCATCCCGGCGAGGAGGAGATTCTGTTCGATGTTTTCACGGACTTGCAGGCAAGATTCCCGCGCCTGTTCCTCGTCCTCGTGCCGCGGCACGTCGAACGCACGCGTGAAGTCACGGACATCGCCCGACGCAAACAAATCAAATTCGTGCTCCGTTCTGAGATCAACTCGCGGCTCGAACAGACCGCCAAGCCGTACGATTGCCTCATCGTCAACACCACGGGCGAACTGAAATGGTTTTACAAGATCGCGACCGCCATCTTCGTCGGCAAAAGCCTCGTGGGGCAGGGCGGCCAGAACATCGTCGAGGCCGCCGCCAGTGGTCATCCCGTCATCTTCGGGCCCAACATGCAGAATTTCCGAGCGATTGCCGGCGAGTTCGTCGCCGCCGGCGCTTGCGTTCAGGTCGCGGACGCCGAAGCTCTCCGCCGCGCCGTGGAGGAACTCCTGAAAAATCCCGATCGCCGTCAATCGATCGTCGCCACCGCCCACCGTGTCATCCAAGCCAACGTTGGCGCCACCACCCGCAGCGTCGAACTGATCGAAAAGGCGCTCAAAAAGTAGGGTCGAAATCCCCGCGGAATCGTTCCAAACGAACCGGATTGGAATTTCCACTGCTTTGCTTCGCATCCGATTCCACCACAATAGATTACCCCCTGTTTTCACGCTGAAATGAATCCGGTTCGTTTCGCAGAAACGCATGTTCTCTGCGGCCGCTTCTCCGTAGTGGCGCGGGCGTCCCGCCTGTTTTTTCCTGCCACCGCCGTGGGGTTGGTTGCGACTCACTCTCATATTCTCAGGTTCAGAGAACATGGCCGCACTATACAACTATCGGAAATCGATGTCCAGAAGAAATATCCCTATCATCACCCGATTCCGCGCCTGTCACCCTGAGCGAAGTCGGAGCCGAGTTGGACGAGACGCGCTTCAGCGATCTGAAGCGCAATGGTCTCTGTCGTTGCCGTGGAATCCGCCCATACCGTAGTCGCAGGCTTTAGCCTGCGTTCGACTCCTTGCTCCGCCCGGCTCCAATCCGATGGTGGGGCAAGCCGCCGTTCAAATCTGACCCTGTTTCCTCAATGACCTTGAGCCGGATAGCGCAACAGCTTAAGATGGGGCCGTTGGTTCGGTCGTCAACTGGCTGGGCAACGCTCAATGACTGCAAATACACGATTATGCGGGACTGGCCCCTTTTCTGGTAATGGCATTAGGTTCTATGCCGAATAAACCGCTCAGTATCATTTTGCTCTGCGCTGTAGTGACGATGCTTGTTCACAACGGCTCCGCAGCGACGGAAGAAGCGCGCAAGCAAGATACGAAATCGAAGGACAAAGTGGAAGTATGCCTGGCTAAAGGAGAGAAAGACGCTCATTCCTCAACGAATGTTCCACTTTCACAAATCGAGTTGGAAGATGTACCCTTATTCACTTCCGACGACGTTTTACATTATGATATCGATTCAGACCGTTTCATCTTAAATGACACAGCATACGAAGCAATCCGTCGACTCAGGTTGCCTGATGGAAGGTCGTTTGTTCTTATGGTCGGCAAGAGACGTGTCTTCAGGGGTGCTTTGTGGTGGGATTGGTCTTCCATGCCTTTCGACGGAGTAGTAATCGTCAAGCCCACACACGTGGTAAATACGGAATTGCAACTGCAATTAGGTTTCCCCAGGGAATACTTCACCGGTCAAGATCCTCGGCATGATCCAGAAGTACTGAGCATTCTGAAGGACGCTGGAAAAACCTCAGGGCTACGCTGACAGTTGGGTTTCGGGCCAAACCCTCCGGAGATACGAGGCAGTAATTGAACTCACCTCTCCGCCAATGCGAAGAGCGTTAGCGCTTTCGGGGAAAAATGCTGTTGAACCGGCATTCCACCCTGCTATAATCACGACGCTAACGGAGAGTGGGGAACATGGCTGTATTTGCAAATCGGTATCCGGAAAACGTGCCCGGGAAGTTCTACGTGGACGACCAGTGCATCGATTGTGATCTGTGCCGCGAAACGGCCCCGGATAATTTCACGCGGAACGAAGATGGTGGCTACAGCTACGTCTACAAGCAGCCGACTTCGCCCGACGAGGACGCCCTTTGCAAGGAAGCGATGGAAGGCTGTCCTGTCGAGGCCATCGGCAGCGATGGCGTGGAAGCCGCCGCCGTGACCCCCGCGCAACCATCTTCGCAGCCGCACGCGCAATGACGCCCGCGCTGCGAGCCAAAGTCCTCCACGAATGGCGGCCATCCTTCGGCGATGGCGACGCGCATGGCCAAAAGTCGGCGAATTCCGCGAACCAACTCGTCCCGCTCGTGATGAAGCAACTCGGTCTCGGAGAGCGGCTCCAGCAATCGCAGGTTTTCTTCCTTTGGCCCACCATCGTGGGCAGCGACATCGCCCGCCACGCGCAGCCGGTCAGCCTTAAGAACGGCCTGCTGATCGTCGCCTGCGATCACCCCATGTGGCTGCAGGAAATTACGCGCTACTCCAAGCCGCTCATTCTACAAAAAGTCCAGGAGCGTCTCGGCAAAAAGGCTGTCCGCGACATTTCCTTCCGCATCGGCTGATGCTCAATACTCGCTATTCTCTTTGGTTGGTAAGTTTCTTTATCTTCCTCTCAGCCGCGCCCTTTGCTCAAGCGGCGGACGACGTCCTCGATGTCCCATTCATCGCCCAGAAACCAAGCTATTGCGGCCCTGCGGCGCTGGCGATGCTCGCGAATTACTACGGCCATCCCGTTACCCAGGATGAAATCGCCGACGCGATCTATTTGCCCGACATCGGCGGCACGCTCACCAGTGAACTCGGCGAGTACGCCCGCCGCTTCAACCTTTGGGTGCGTCAGTACCGCGGCTCACTCGACGACCTCCGCGAGAAACTGGACGCCGGTGTCCCGCTTCTCGTGCTCGGAAAATTCGGTGACCAACCGCACTACTTCCTGGTGCTCGGTTGGGACAGGTTCCGGCAGGTCGTGATCGTGCATTCCGACACGCGAGCGCGGTATGAAATGCACCTGGAGGATTTTCAGCGGCATTGGGACCGCGCGGGGAATTGGACCCTGTTGGTCTGCCCGCCCGAGAAGGCGACGTGGCGTTTGTCGGCGGAGGAGCACAACGATCTGGGCCTGTTCTACGAACGCACCGACCAGTTGGGGGCGGCGACCGAGCACTATGTCGCAGCCATTCAGTTGCATCCCGAGAACTCCTACTTCCGCATGAATCTCGGGAATGTGCTGCTCAAGCAGCGGCGGCTGCGCGAAGCGGTCGGTGCTTTCATCCGTGCCCTGGAACTCGATGCGCAAAACGCGGACGCCATGAACAATCTCGCCTACACGTACTCGGAACTGGGCAGTAACCTTGATGAAGCGGCCAGGCTGTGCCAACAGGCCGTCACCTTGCGGCCAGCGCGCCAGGCCTATTACCTCGATACGTTGGGGACTATTTACCTCAAGGAAGGCAGGTTGCAGACCGCCATCACGACCTTCGAGTCCGCGTTGGCCGCGACAACGGAACGCCAGGCCTCACTTCGCACCAGCATCGAGCAGCGCCTGACCGCGGCGCGAGCGCTGCTGGCCCAACGACCGCTCACTGAAAAATAGGTACTGTTGCGCCCAACCGGCGTACGGGCCGAAATGGGTGCGCGCGAATTCCCGAAGTTCACGGGCTGTCACGGGTCTCTTGCCGTCGAAATAGATTCGTCGCAGCGCCCGCTCAATCCATACATCGATCGGGAAGGCCTGGTTGAACCCGCACGCGAACAGCAGCGTGCAATTTGCGATCTTCTCGCCCACGCCGGGCAATTTGACCAACTCTTCCAGTGCCTGTCCGTATTCCAGCGACGACAACCCGTCGAGATCGAGTTTGCCGCTATCGATCAAGCGCGCTGCCGCGAGCAGGTTCTTGGCGCGAAACCCCAGTTTGCAATCCCAAAGCTGTTGATGCGACGCGCGGGCGACGGCCGCAACGGTTGGGAAAGCGTGATGGGTGTCGCTGACCGGCTCACCGAAGCGTCGCGCCAATAGGTCAACGATCTGCCGAATCTGCACGATCTGCTTTGACGAGCTGGCAATGAACGAAGCGAGACATTCCCACGGTTCCTGGCGAATGACGCGCAGCCCATGGTGATTCTTCACCGCTTGGCGCAAGAGCGGATCGCCGGGGAACGTCGCGAGAATTTCCGGGAGCGAAACATCCAACGCGAGATACCGCGCCACGATTTTCTTCTCGGCCTGCGGGCGTGATTCCCATTCCACGGACTGGGGATGTTGCCGTAGCCGTATCACCTGCCGCCCCACAACGCCCTCAAACCAACCGTCCGCTGTCCGTGACCAGCGAAAGGCCTGCCCGCATTCCACCGTGCTGGCTAGGGCAAAATCAGAAACGTTGATTAAATTCGGCATCTCTGCTACAAGCTCGCACGGGGAACCCTAGTGATGTTCGCGAAGGAGGTCAACACCATCCATTTCGTGGGTGTTTGTGGCACTGCGATGGCATCTGTCGCCGCGCTGTGCCGCGAGCTCGGCTTTGCCGTCACCGGCAGTGACGAGAACATCTATCCGCCGATGTCCACCTTCCTCGAAGCTCACGGCATCCGCATCATGCCCGGCCACGCCGAATCGAATCTCGACCACCAGCCGAATCTCATCGTTATCGGCAACGCGATGAAGCGCGGCAATCCCGAAATCGAGCGCGCCCTCGACGAACGTCTCAATATTTGCTCGCTCCCCGAACTCGTGCGCGACCGCTTCCTTGGTGGCAAACACTCCGTGGTGATCGCCGGCACGCACGGCAAAACGACCGCCACCTCGCTGCTCGCCTGGGTGATGGAGTCGGCGGGCCTATCTCCCGGTTTTCTAATCGGCGGCCTTCCCAATAATTTCCCCGGCGGCGCTCGACTGGGGCAGGGGAAGCATTTCCTCGTCGAGGGCGATGAGTACGACACGGCGTTCTTCGACAAGCGCAGCAAGTTTGTCCACTACCGCCCCGACACCGTCATCCTCAACAACATCGAATTCGATCACGCCGATATTTTTTCGGACCTCGCGGCAGTCAAGCGCACCTTTCGCCAACTAGTCGCCATCGTGCCGCGCCGCGGCCTGATCATCGCCAATGGAGAAGACGCCAATGTCCGTGAAGTCGTCGACGGCGCGCAATGCCGCCTCCGCTTCTTCACAAAAGACAACGCTGCTGATTTTGCCGTGCCGCTCGCGGGGGAACACAATCAGCGCAACGCCGCCGCAGTCGCAATGTGCGCGGCGGAATTGGGCCTGTCGCGCGAGCAGATCCAGCGCGGGTTCTCCACCTTCACAGGCGTCAAGCGACGCATGGAGGTGCGCGGGGAAGCGGGGGGCGTCACGGTGCTTGATGATTTTGCGCATCACCCGACCGCGATTGCCGAGACGATTCGCGCCATCCGCGAGAAATATCCGCAACGGAGATTGTGGGCGCTGTTCGAACCGCGCAGCAACACGACGCGCCGCAACGTCTTCCAGCACGAATTGACCGAGTCGCTCTCACTGGCCGACGGCGTGTTCATCTCGCGCGTGGACCGGCTGCAGGAACTCCACGAGAGCGAGCGCCTCAATCCCGACGCGATCATCGCTGGCGTCCGCAGCCACGGCAAAATGGCCGAGTATTCGCCCAATGCCGACGCCATCATCAACCATCTCGTCCCGAATCTCCACGACCGTGACGTCGTCGCCGTCTTCTCCAACGGCAAGTTCGACGGCATCCACGAAAAGCTGCTGACGCGCCTACGCCAAAGCGCTTGATTTTCCGCGCTGCGTCGGTATTCTGGTCTCTGCATTCTGACTTCGGTCATGGCGTGGCCCCATCGTCTAGAGGCCTAGGACATCAGATTCTCAATCTGGGTACACGGGTTCGAATCCCGTTGGGGCCGCCAAACTTGTATGAGGGGTCTTTTCCGGTTGTAACATCTTGAAGACGGGACAGGTTACAGCGCTCAAATCTCAATCTCGCCGAACTGCTTCGGGTGCCTGTCGGTTCTCCGTCCGGCCTGCTGGTTTGAGGTCTACGTCGCTCATGGTCTGGCAATTCATCCTCGAACTTCGGCGCCATTAGAGGTAAAAAAGCGTCATGCAGCCCATCGAAACACAATGTCGAAACCATAAGATTAGCCGCTTGCTGCGTGTCAAATATGGATGAAGAGACAATCCTGGGGTGGCTTCGCTTTTTCGAGCCGCATGAGGTGTTCGTGATATCGCTTTCGAAAAACGAAATGATCTGCCGCGAAATGAGTCAACCGACCCGGAATTAGAATCCATCAGATGAGAATAAAATTACACCCCCATAGTATATTGGGTGGTGCGGTGCTGATCATCGCAGTTGCTTCCAATGGATGTTCCGCGACCGGTTCTTACGGTTCCTTCCGGACTGGCGACAAAATCCTCGTCGGTGATACGACGCGCAAGGCCTTTCAATACGAGGGGATCGATCGGCATCCGGTCATCGTGATCCCCGGGATGTTTGGCACCCAACTTACCGATCCCAAGACCAAGGCAATCGTCTGGGGACGGTTTACCGGTATGGAAATGGTGGCGAATTTCTCGGCTGAACAGTTGCGTCTATTGAGCTTGCCGATGGGGCCAGGCAAAGACCTGAAGGACCTTCGGGATGCGGTGGTCCCTTCGGGCGTTTTGGAAGTGGTGAAGGTGAATATATTGGGACTCCCGCTCGACGTGAATGCGTACAAAGATATGACCGATGCGCTGGAGTTTGGGGGCTATTACGGCGCAGATACCAAGCAGGGGGCCGGAAGAAAGTATGACACGTCTTTTACGTTTGGATACGACTGGCGGAGGGATCTGGTGGAGAGCGCCAAACAATTGCATGCCTTCATCCAGGAAAAGAAAAAATATCTCCAGAAAAAATACGAAGAGGTCTATGGAGTTAAAGATTATGACGTGAAGTTCGATATCGTGGCCCATTCCATGGGCGGATTGATCGCGCGCTATTATTTATTGTACGGAGATGCCGATTTGCCGGCGGATGGCTCAACGCCGAAAGTAACCTGGAAGGGGGCTCGTGATATCGACAAGGCGGTCATCGTCGGCGCGCCCAATGCCGGATACCTGGATGCGTTTACCGAGTTGGTAGAGGGAGTGGTGTTTGCTCCCGGGGTTCCCCGGATCGAACCAGCGACCGCCGGGACGTGGTTGACGCTATATGAAATGATGCCGTTCCCAAGTTTGGGTATGGTTGTGGATGAAAAGGGCGAAAAACTGGATCTCTATGATTCGGCTTTATGGAGGCGGATGAAGTGGGGATTGGCGGATCCAGGACAGGAAAAAGAACTGGCCAGGCTTCTGCCGAAGGTTACGAGTTCCGAGAAGCTCCGTGAGATCGCGTTGGATCATCTAACGAAGTCTCTGGACCGCGCGAAGCGGTTTGCCGGTGCTATGGGCGTGGATGCCATTCCTCCTGCGGGCCTGGGTCTGCATCTTTTCGTCGGTGAATCGATTCCGACCAACGGCCGGGCCTCCGTGGATGCAAAGACCGGGAAGTTGAAGATCGTAAACCAGGTACCGGGGGATGGCAAGGTGGCTGCCGTCAGCGCGATTCTCGTCAAAACCGTCGAAGGTCAGCAAGGTGGACCTTTTGTGGGATCTCGCATCCATTGGGATTCCGTTACGTTTCTATTCGCCGCGCATATGGGCATCACGAGGGATCCTGTTTTTATCAGCAATATGCTCTACATCCTTCTTTCGGCCCGTGATAAAACGTAAAACCGGGCCTTCTGTTTTCTTACGATTTCGGAGGACAAGCCATATCGCGAAGTCACAAAACGCCCCGTGAATTCGCACTTGCTAATATTTCGTAGACAATCTATTATTACCAGATTCGTATTGTTAAGGAAATGTCCGATGCGCAAGCAAATCAAACCGCAGACTTATGACTTCTCGTTCTTGCGCGATTTGCGCAGACGGGATGAATTGACGATCCAGGACGTGTCGACGCGCTCCGGTATTTCCCCGGCGGTTATCTCCAAGCTGGAACGCAATCAGACCAGCGCGGAACTTGAGACCTTGTTCCGGCTGAGTCGCGTGTTCGGGATGAACGCCACGGAGATGTTGGCCTTGGCGGAAGCGCGCACCGCCCAGCGCGCCACCGAGGCTTCGCATGTGGGCGGTGAATTTGTGTTTCGCGAGATCCAGTACGGCAACGTGCGCGCCCTTTTTGGGGCCGCCCCGAAGGGAGCGAAGGTGTCACGGCCCGAGATTCATCGCGATGACTATGAGGTGTGTTGGGTGCTGGCGGGCAGACTGTCGATTACCCTGCCGCATGAGCAATACCAACTCAAGACGGGTGAGGCGATCCAGTTCGACGCGATTCTTCACCACGCCTATGAAGCCCTGGAGAACTCCCAAATCTTGATTCTGCACCTGCGGAAGGGGAAACGCTTTTAGCCATGCTCCAGATTGATTACGACCTGCAGCCCTCCCATCTGAGAAAGAAGATCGATCGCCTCTGGCAGGTGTCCGCGGGGAAAATTGCCGCCATTGAAAAGCGGCGTGACGTCACGAAGGGATCTCCGGTGTTCACGGTGCGCGGTCGATACACCGCGCGCGGGTGGACGGAGTGGACCCAGGGATTTCAATACGGCTCGGCCATCCTGCAATTCGAGGCCACCGGCGAAAAGCAATTCCTGAAAATCGGGCGCGATAACACCGTGCGGTTCATGGCCGGGCACGTCACGCATGCCGGCGTGCACGACCACGGTTTCAACAACGTCAGCACCTACGGCAATTTGTTGCGGTTGATGAACGAGAGTCGCATCGCTGAGAACGCGTGGGAGCGCAATTTCTACGAGCTGGCATTGAAATGTTCGGGCGCAGTCCAGGCTCATCGCTGGACGAAAACTCGTGAGGGCGGATACATTTACTCGTTTAACGGTCCGCACTCATTGTTCGTCGATACGCTGCGTTCGTTGCGCGCTCTCGCCCTGGCGCACCAACTCGGTCAGGTCCTGATGGGCGAGAATGATAAAAGGATTTCGCTGTTGGAACGGCTGCTCGATCACGCGCGCGCGACAGCGATGTACAGCGTTTTCTACGGGAAAGGACGCGACGCGTTCGATGTGCGTGGTCGTGTTGCCCACGAGGCGATCTTCAACGTCAATGATGGCAATTTCCGCTGCCCGAATTCGCAGCAGGGATTTTCGCCATTTACGACCTGGACGCGTGGACTGGCTTGGGCGATGTGCGGGTTTGCCGAGCAGTTGGAATTCCTCTACGCCATTGGCGAAACGCGCCATCGCGCCTTGTTCGAGCAGGCCACGCGCGCCATCTGTGATTTCTACATCAAGAATACGCCGCCGGATGGCATCCCGTATTGGGACACGGGAGCGCCCTTGCTGCACAAGCTGGGTGATTATCTTGATCGGCCCGCCGACCCATTCAACGAGTTCGAGCCGGTGGATAGTTCTGCCGCCACAATCGCCGCGCAAGGGCTGCTCCGGTTCGGCCATTACCTTGGCAAGAGCGGCAAACGGTACTGGCAGGCCGGGTTGAGCATCCTTAATACGCTGTTCGACGAACCGTACCTGAGCACGAATCCGAAGCATCAAGGTCTGATTCTCCACAGTGTTTACCATCGGCCAAATGGTTGGGACTACATTCCGCCCGGACGCAGGGTGCCGTGCGGCGAGTCCAGCATGTGGGGCGACTACCACGCCCGCGAGGTTGCGCTCTATGTGCAACGAGTTGCCCGGCGGAAACCCTATTTGAAGTTTTTCCTGTGAATCCCGTTACGATCACGCGCATTCCCGGTCTGCGAACCGTTCCGTCGTTTCGCGATTATATCGACAAGCTCGGGATCGATTTGCGGATCGAAGACTCGATCGTGCAGGGTAGCACCTCGCCCTTGGTGAAACCCCGGAAGTGGAATGATCGCGTTATTGGAAATAGTTGGTGCGTCCAGCCGATGGAGGGATGGGACGGCACAACGACCGGGGGTGTCACGGGGCCGATGATTCGCCGTTGGCGGAATTTTGGCGCGAGCGGCGCGAAACTCATCTGGGGCGGCGAAGCGATGGCGGTGCGTCCCGAAGGCCGGGCGAACCCAAACCAGCTCATCATTAATGAGGCGAACAAAAAGGGCCTGGCGCAGTTGCGGGAGACACTGCTGGTGGCCCACCAAGACGGTTTCGGCCGCACTGACGACCTTGTTGTCGGGTTTCAGCTCACGCACTCCGGGAGATTTTGCCGTCCCACCGATAAAAAGCGGATGGAACCGCGCGTGGCGTACCGCCATCCGATTCTCGACAGGAAATTTGGGGTTACCAGCGACGCGCAGGTCCTTACTGATGACGAAGTGAAGCGTCTCATTGAGGATTATGCAACTGCGGCGCGAATTGCCGCGGATGTCGGCGCCGATTTTGTGGACATCAAACATTGTCACGGGTACCTGCTTCATGAATTCCTCAGCGCCCACACGCGTCGCGGCGAGTATGGCGGTTCGCTCGAGAACCGCACGCGACCGTTGCGCGAAATCACGGCCGCAATCCGCGCGGTCGCGCCGAAACTTGGTATCGGCGTGAGAGTCAGTATTTTCGATCTCGTACCATTCAAACCTGATCCTGCGCTGAGCAAACCCGCGAAACCCGGGCCGGGCATCCCGGAGGATTTCTCGCACTGCCTGCCGTATCGTTACGGCTTTGGAGTGAACCTGAATAATCCGGTGGAATACGATCTCGCGGAGCCCATCGAGTTTCTTCGCATTTGCGAAAGGTTGGGGATCACCCTGATCAATCTTTCGGCGGGCAGTCCATATTACAATCCGCACATCCAACGGCCCGCGGCGTACCCGCCTTCCGACGGCTATCAGCCACCGGAAGATCCGCTCGTTGGCTGCGCGCGGCAGATTAACGTGGTGAAACAACTCAAGGCGAAGTTTCCGAACCTCCTCATGGTGGGCACGGCCTATAGCTATTTACAGGAATACTTTCCGCACGTGGCCCAGTACTATTTGCGGCACGGGCATGTGGACAGTGTGGGCATCGGGCGGGTGGTGCTGAGCTATCCTCGCATGTTGGCCGACGCAGTGGGGAAGGGCGCGCTCGAACACCGGCTGATTTGCCGCACCTTCAGTGATTGTACGACCGCGCCGCGCAATGGATTGCCATCAGGATGCTATCCGCTGGATGATTATTATAAACGCAGCCCGGAGGCGGCGCTGTTGAAACAAATTAAGAACCCGACAAAACCATGAAACGAGTGGCCCTGATAACAGGCGGCACGCGCGGCATTGGGCTCGGCATCGCGCAAGCCCTGGCGCGGGAGGGTTTCAACCTGGCGGTTTGCGGCCTTCGCGACGAAAGCGCGGCGGCCGATGCATTGAAAAAGCTGCGATCGCTGGGGGCCGACGTGCTGTACTGCCGGTGCGATGTGGGCCGGCACGACGCGCGCGACGAGATGCTGGCGGCGATTCGCCAACGCTTCGGCCGACTGGAGGTGTTGGTCAATAATGCCGGGATCGCGCCGAAGGAACGCCGCGATATCCTGGAAGCGACCGAAGAAAGTTTCGAGCACGTGCTCCGCACGAACCTGCAGGGTCCGTATTTTCTCACGCAGACAGTCGCGAGGTGGATGGTTGAACAGAAGAAGGCGGATGCGTCCTTCGAAGCTTGCATCATCAACATATCCTCGGTCTCTGCGACGGTCGCGTCCGTGAACCGCGGGGAATACTGCATTTCCAAAGCGGGTGTGGCGATGGCCACGCAGCTCTGGGCGGCTCGGCTCGGTGAATTCAACATTCCCGCTTACGAAGTCCGGCCAGGAATTATCCAAACGGATATGACCACTGGCGTCCAAGAAAAATATGACAAATTGCTCGGCGAAGGGCTGGCAATCCAGCGTCGCTGGGGCTCTCCCGAAGATGTGGGCAAAGCCGTTGCGTCGCTGGCGCGAGGCGATCTTCCTTATTCCACCGGCCAGGTCATCATGGTCGATGGTGGTTTAACAATTCAGCGCCTATAAAACGCCTATCCTCGTATTCGTTTCTCAACTGTGGTTGGCCTAAAGCGATATATACCATCCGTTTACGCTTGCACAACATAGTGTGTTCCAACTTTTTGGGGAAATCCGCAAGATAGTTCTTGCAATTTTCCGGAGAATTTAATAATTATAAGCAGCGTCCGAAAAGCCAAAGCGAGTTGGCCTAAGGACATCTGACGGTGAGGGTATATGAAGGGCGAGAAACTTTCCGCAAGTAACAGCGAGGGCGTCGCCGGGCAACGGCAAGACATCCCGCGAAGTTATTCCCTTCGTAAAGAATTACCCCCATCACTAACCGACAAGAAGGATTAAGCCATGAAACTCCACATCTCAATCATCACCGTCGCATGTCTGGTCGCTTGCTCAAGCCAAGCGCAAACCATATTCTCCACTGACTTTACCGGGGATACACCCGGCTCCAGCCCGACTGGCTGGACCTCGGTGAGCCCTAGTGCTCCTGCGGCGCTTAACGGCGCGATTGTCACTAATGTATCGGGCAACAATGCGGTGAATATGTATGATTACTCGACAACCGCGAACGCCCGGCTCGAGCAAGACTTCACGACTTCGGCCAGTGGCCTACATCTCTCCTTGAATTTCACACGCAACGCAAATATTGCACCCGCCACCAGCGTACAGGGCTTGTATGTGGCCTTGGGCTCGAACACGCTGAGCCAGGGTACGGCTGCCAACCGTGCGGTGAACTTTCGCTTGTTCAATGACGGCAGCTACCGAGTCGACGCTGGGAAGCAGAACCCGGATGGCACATTCAACTCAAACCCCGTTGTGAGCGGGAGCAATAGCTTCGGAGAGGGGGGCACGACGTTCAACACCCATACTCTGGACATTTTTGCCTACGCAGGCACGACAGGGGGTGCTACTCTGGGCTACACGGGACCCGGAGGCACCAACGGTGTTCTGGATCCCCACTCCTTCGCTGTTTATATCGACGGCGCCTTCTTGCAGAACGCATCCACAATCACCACTGCGAACGGTGATTATGCATTCCAAAACTCCAGCTTTTACAGCCAAAGCAATCTGGGCCGCTTGGGGCTGGTGACCGGCGGCGCAAGCAGCGCCTCCGGCATCGACTTTCTGGTTGATAACATTTCGTTGTCGGTCATTCCGGAGCCGTCCACCGTCGCCTTGCTGGGCGCTGGCAGTATGCTTTTGATTGGGGTATTGAGACGCACCCGTCGTTCAGTTTGACGGAAACGCCGTCTTAGGATTCAGTCAGAATATTCCACACCCGCCTTCGGGCCGGTGTGGAGTATTCATTTCAGGATGCGGCGCGAGTTTGCTCTCTTTGCGCGGGGCGTCGACAAACCCCGAACCCTAGGTCAAAATGCCCCACTCAGTAATTGGCTGGGAACCTGATGAAGAACACGTGGAGATCGTGGGGCGCACCGGCCACTCTCATCATTCTGCTCACGCTCGTGGCGTTCCTCCCCGCACTGCGGTGCGGGTTTGTCTGGGACGATGACAATCTCCTGTTGGAAAATCATTTGATTAAGGCGCACGACGGCTTGTACCGATTCTGGTGCACCACGCAGCCCATGGATTACTGGCCGTTGACCTCAACGACGTGGTGGCTGGAGTGGCGCTTATGGGGAAAGAATCCCCTCGGTTATCATGTGGTGAATGTGGTCCTGCACGCGCTGAGCGCAGTCCTCTGGTGGCGCGTAATGACGAGGCTCAAGATTCCGGCAGCCTGGCTGATCGCCGCAGTGTTCGCTGTGCATCCCGTCAACGCGGAATCGGTGGCGTGGATTGCCGAGCGAAAGAATGCGCTCGCGATGTTCCTCTATGCGTTGACGCTTCTGGGGTATCTGAGATTCGAGGACACGAGCCGCCGGCGCTGGTACTGGCTGGCGGTGGGGATGTTTGCGCTGGCTCTGTTGAGCAAGACTTCGGTGGTCCCCCTGCCGGTTGTGCTGCTGCTCTGTGCGTGGTGGAGAAGAGGGAAGGTTGCCCGCACCGACCTCCTGCGACTATTCCCGTTTTTTGCGCTTTCGGTGACGATGGGATTCGTCACCGTTTGGTTTCAATCCAGGAATGTGATGGCGCAGGAGATTCTCCACCGGAGTCTTCCCCTACACGTGGCCGGTGCGGGATGGGCGTGCTGGTTCTATCTGTGGAAGGCGCTGGTGCCGGTTCATCTGATGACGATTTATCCCCAGTGGAGAGTCGACATGTCCTCGCCACTCGCCTGGCTGCCGAGTTTGGTCGTGCTCGGATGTCTCGGGATATTTTGGCGATACCGCCAGGGTTGGGGCAGGCCGCTTCTGTTCGCCAGCGGTTACTTCCTCGCGATGCTGTTTCCCGTGTTGGGAATCATCAACATGTCGTACCTGGCAGTGGCACCGGTGGCAGACCGCTTCCTCTATTTTTCATTGATTGGAGTCATCGCCCCCATCGTCGCCGCAGGAGCACGAATATACCGCGCTTGCCATGGCACGGTCCGTGGGATGATCCAAATCGCGGCCGCCGTTGTTGTTGTTCTGTTGGCTTCACTCACTTGGTGCCAAAGCCAAATCTACAAGGATTCGGAGGCCCTGTGGACCGTCGCTCTTGCAAGAAATCCTGGAGCATGGGTAGCACACAACGGCCTTGGGGTTGCATTTCAACAACGCAACCCAAGACAGGCGATATCGCACTTCGAACTGGCACTGCGGCTCAAGCCAGATTACGCCGAGGCGCACAATAATCTGGGCAATACCCTCCTCGAATTGGGCGATGTGACGGAAGCAGAGGCGCATTTCGAACAGGCGTTGCAGCTCCAACCCAATTCCGCCCGGGTAAACTACAACATGGGGGGAGCATTGATTCGACAGGGTAAACAGTCAGAGGCGATCGTCCATTGGGAGCGGGCACTGCGCATCGACCCCGATTACGCTGAAGCCCATAACAACCTGGCCGCCGCCTTGCTGCAGACCGGCAGGTTGCCGGAGGCCGTGGCGCATTTCGAGCAGGCGCTGCGCATCGACCCCGACTACGTCGAAGCTCATAACAATCTGGCTGCTGCCCTTGCGGAGACCGGCAGGTTGCCGGAGGCCGTGGCGCATCTTGAGCAGGCGGTGCGGATTCAGCCTGATTATGTTCAGGCACACAAGAACCTGGGAGACGTTTTGCTCTCGCTTGGAGAGGTGGCCAAGGCGACTCGTCAGTACGAACAGGTGCTCCGCCTCGCGCCCAATGATCTTGAGGTACAGAAAAAGCTGGCGCGACTGCGGGCTGCCCGATGAATCATTGGACCGGGAGAGGGGCGTTAAGAAATCGGCAATGCCACCAGTGGGGAAAACGATTGACACATTTAATACTTATTAAGACAATGCGAATTAGAAATGTTTCCATGACTGTCCTGGTTTGCATTCGACGCCGGTGTTGGTGGAGTTTACTAATGAGCGGAAGCTTGGCCGGCTGTATTTCCCTCATGGCCGAACCGTCAGCGGATGTTGCCGCCCACGTTCCTCCACAGCCGCCGCGCACCATGGTAATCGAAGGCCGTCAGAGGGACTTCCGCGCTTATTGTACCACGGGCGCGGGGGCAAAGGCGTTCGCGAAAATCAAGGCCGACTTCGACAAAGATTACCTTTCGTTTCCATTTCCCGACGAACCGGTGACCTACGGCGATCCCGATCCCAAAAACCGCGATTCGGACAAAGCCGACAAGTGGCGAAATGTTCAGGATGTCTGCGGTCGCGTCTCCGGTGTTGCCGAAGCGGCTACGCTAATTTGGACCGTCACCGGCGATGAGAAGTACCTGACAAAAGCGAAAGAGTTCCTGTTGAAATCCTGTGCCTGGCACTTCGCACCGGACTGGAAAAGCGGTCCGGTCGTGGGCGCCACCGACATTGAATATAACGACGAGGCAAATTTCCGCCTCTGGCGCAAACTGCCGCTGGTCTACGATCAGATTCGCTCGAAGCTGACGCCCGAGGAGAAAAAGATCGTCCTTGCCCATTTCAAGGAACGTGGCGACCGCACCGTGGCGTGGATCAAGGCCGCGAAGGTCGAAAAGATCCAGCGCAACTCGCTTGACGTGAACGCCGAGAGTCATCCGGTGCGGTTCATGTCCATGGTCGGGCTTACTGGCCTGGCGTTGTGGGATGACCTGCCGGAAGCGCGCGAGTGGTGGCGGTTCGCCTACGTGTTTTACCGCGACCAGTTCAGTCCGTGGGGCGGCGACGACGGCGGCTGGGCTGAGGGCAACGCCTATTGGCGGGGCACGTTCGAGCACGCGGCGTTTCAGGATACGCTGCTGGCCATCGGCGATCCGCTCGCGTATTCGTCGCAGTTCTGGAAAAACTCGCCGTACTTCGCCGTGTACAATGTACAGCCTTACCGGCACACGATATTCGGCGACACTTCCAACGCGGGCCATTTCGATCTCGATCCTGTTGTGGCCGATTACATGGAGCACGTCGCTCGCGTCCAACAAAACGGCTGGTTCCGCGCCTACGCCCAACTTTGCACCGATAAACGGCCACGCCCCATTGACAAGGGCCTCGCCGGCCTGGATCGCACGTACCCGACCGCCTGTGAATTTTTGATACGCAATTTCATTGCCAGCGGCAAGCCGCTTCCACCGGCGAAACGCCTGGGCGAATTGCCGTCCTACCGCTTCTTTCGGGATGTCGGGTGGGTGTCGCTGCACAGTGCTCTCGGTCGCCCGGCGGACGACATTCAAATCACCTTCAAGTCGTCGCCTTACGGATCTTTCAGCCACAGTCACGCGGATCAAAACGCCTTCATCCTGAACGCCTACGGCGAAAGTCTGGCGATCAATTCGGCGTATCGGGAGTTTCATCGCTCGCCGCACCACCAGCAATGGACGTGGCAGACGAAATCCAAGAATGACCTGCTCATTGACGGACTGGGGCAGAAGGCGCAGGACAAAAAGGCGACAGGGAAAATCACTCGATTTGAAACCTCGCCGCGCTACGCGTGGACGACCGGCGACGCCACCGTGGCCTATCAAGCGGGCGAAAAGGAAAAAGGCAAAATCCAACGCGTGACCCGCGATCTTGTTTTCATTGACCAGCGCTATGTCGTGTTGCGCGACCGCGTGGTGCTCGCCACATCGGGAACTCTCTCCTGGTTGCTGCACGCCGAGAACAATCTTTCCTGGGACGGCACGAACAACACCGCGTTCATCCGTGGCGACAAAGCCGCACTGACCACGCAGCTTATCGCGCCGGGCGTCGTCTGGCGCGGCAGTGTGACGGACCGGTTTCCCGTTACCGTTGACCCGAAATACACCACGGGCGAAGCAGGCTCCAGTTACGTTACCGGCAAGTGGACCAACCAAAGCCATCTCACGCTTGAAAGCGCGAAAGTTGCGACGGAGTTCACGGTCTTCGCAATTCTCTGGCCCGAACGCTCAGCGTCCGTGCCGGCTGCTCTCAAAACAGCGCTCGATGATGGCGCGCTCCGCGTTGCTCGTCCGGATGGAAAAACCGATCTCATCGTCCTGACAGACACTTCGCTGGAACTGAAATGATAGCCATATGAACCCGTTCACATCTTTGTCCCGACTAATACTGTTCGCCCTGTTGCTGTCCACGCCTGTCAGGCAAGCCCGCGCCTCGGACCCTCTGCCACCGTTCCTGCTCGACAGTAAAACATTGAACGCATCAGCCGTTGCCACCAATGCTGGCGAGGCTCTCAAGGTCCCCATCGTCACGGTTGTCGACAAGAAACGCGCTTCTCCCACCGGCGATCCGCACGATTACGTCAGCTATGGCCGCTACTGGTGGCCCGACCCCGCGAGCACCAACGGCCTGCCGTACATTCAGCGCGACGGCTACCCCAATCGCGAGCAAATGGCTTTTGGGGACCAGGATCGGCTGGGTCGCATGATCGACACGGTCGAGACACTGGCGCAGGCATGGCAACTGGAGCACCGCGAAGATTGCGCCCGTCGCGCGGGTGAGTGGATTCGCGCGTGGTTCGTCACACCCGCCACGCGCGTCAATCCTTCCTTCGAGTACGCACAGATTCACCTGGGCCGCGATGGCAACCATGGCAACAAATCCGGCCTGATCGACACACGCGTTTTCATCCGCCTAATTGACGCGTTGCGGTTGCTGCACGGTTCGCCGGCCTTCACCGACAAGGACGAGGCGGCAGTTCACCAGTGGTTTTCCGATTACCTGCAGTGGCTCACCACCAGCAAGAACGGCAAACTCGAGCACGAAGCCGCCAACAACCACGGCTCCTGGTTTCTCAGCCAACTCATCGCCATCGCCCGTTACCTCGATCGCGAAGATGACGCGCGGCAATTTGCCCGCGAGGATTTTGCGCGTATTGCCAACCAGTTCGCACCCGACGGCAGTCAACCGCTGGAGCTGGTGCGTCAGGATGGCTTGGGCTACTGTGCCTTCAATCTCGAGGCCCAATTCTGTGTTGCCAGACTTGCCGCACCGCTTGGCGTGGATCTTTGGCACTATGAGGGAACCAACGGGGCCAGCCTGCATCGGGGACTCGAATTTTTGATCCCTTACAACACGGCCCCTGAAACCTGGCCGCACAGCCAGTTGAAAACACTCAAGCCGGGCTTCCTGCGGCCCCAGATCGACCAGGCCGCGCGCATTTGGCCCGAGACGAAAGCCGAATCATCGAGTGCACCCGCCACAACCCCCGTCTCGCTTCCGGGGGCGGAAACTTTCATCTATCGCGACGGCAAGCCCGACCCGATGCGACTGCATGTTTTCAAACCGAAGAACTGGAAGGCCGAAGACCGTCGCCCGGCGTTGGTTTTCTTTTTCGGTGGCGGCTGGACCAGGGGCACGCCGGAGCGCTCGGCGAGCTATGCGAAATGGGCGGCCACACTCGGCATGGTCGGCATTGCGCCCGACTATCGCACGAAGGAACGATTCAACACGTCGCCACTGGAGTCGGTGGCGGACGGACGCGCCGCGTTGCGCTGGATTGAAGACCACGCGGACAGATTAGGAATCGATCCCAAAAGGATCGTGGTCGGCGGCTCTTCTGCTGGCGGTCACGTTGCATTATGGACCGCAATTGAGCACACGCCGCCCGGATCGGCCACTAATGAAGCGCCGCTCATCAAACCGTTCGCGCTGATTTTGGTCAGTCCCGTTTCCGATACTTCGTCGGCCGTCGGTTACACCCCCAAGCGTTTTGGTGATAAAGCGGAGGCGCTCTCGCCGGTGCAACAACTGGACGCGAAGATGCCACCGGTACTGGTATTCCATGGCGATGCAGACACGACCGTGACCAATGCCCAATCCATCGCGCTTCACGCCGGGCTCATTGCGAGCAGCAACGTTTGTGAATTCATCACCGTGCCCGGAGGCGAACATGGCTTTCAAAGCCAGTTGCCGGAGTGGAAGGACAAATCTCGCATTGTCATGACGGACTTTTTGGCGAAGCAAGGAGTGTTGCCGGTAGCGGTCAAATGATTCATGCGCCGGACGCTATCCAGCTGAAAACGATGGAATCTGGCCCTGCAGTTGATAGCGTTGAAGGCGCGCTCACCCAGTCACATGAGCCGTATGCGATTTTGCGGAACGGTGATTTTGTTTATTTCCTTGTCGGGCGGTTCGTCTCGAGCTTTGGCCTGCAAATGCTGACGGTCGCGGTCGGGTGGGAACTGTATGAACGTACTCATTCGGCGCTCGCCTTGGGGCTGGTCGGGCTGACGGAGGCCGTAACCATCTTCCTGTTCACCTTGCCTGCCGGCCATTTGGCAGATCATTATGATCGCAAACGCATTATCAAGGCGGCGGCGCTACTTGGCGCAGCCAGCAGCGCGGGCCTGGCAATTGTTTCCTGGCTGCAAGCACCGCTGGTCTGGTTCTATGGCTGCCTGTTCGCCGGAGCAGCGGCGATCACATTTTTGCGGCCTGCCGGCATGTCGTTCCTGACAGGACTGGTTCCACGCGAGAAGCTTTCGAACGCGATCGCGTGGAACAGTAGCATGTTTCAATTGGCGTCGGTGCTTGGTCCGGCAACCGGCGGCGTACTCATCGCGCTCACGCATCACACAACCACCGTTTTTATTCTCAACGCCGTGGCGAGCTTGATCTGGTTCGCGTTGCTTTGTTTCATCCGCACGGAACACATCGTGACGAACCGGGAAAAAATGACGCTGGCCAGTCTGGCCACCGGATTCAAGTTCGTTTTTGCCAACCGCCTCATCACGAGCATGATTACGTTGGATGTGTTTGCGGTGTTGCTCGGCGGCGCGGTGGCGCTGCTGCCGGTGTATGCGAGGGATATCTTGCGCGTTGGACCAGCCGGTTTGGGGCTGTTACAGGCAGCGATGCCGTTGGGATCGGTAAGTTGCGCGTTGCTGCTGGCGCATCGGCCGCCGCTACAACGCGCGGGCCGGTCGGTGCTTTGGGCGGTTGTCGGATTCGGCCTGGCGACCATCGGCTTTGGATTGTCCCAATGGTTTTGGCTGTCGCTGGCGATGCTTTTCGTTTGCGGGGCCATGGACAATGTTAGCATCGTAGTCCGACACACGTCCGTGCAACTGCTCGCGCCGGAAGAGAAGCGCGGTCGCGTCTCGGCGGTGAACGCCCTCTTCGTCGTCGGCGCTTCCGACGCGCTGGGCGGGTTCGAATCCGGTCTGGTCGCGCACTGGCTGGGGCCGGTGATGTCGGTCATCTCCGGCGGCGGGGCAACGATTCTGGTTGTTCTCGCCGTGGCGACAATCTGGCCGGAGATTCGGAAATACGGACGCCTTGAGTAGTATCCCGCCGACGCTTCTCACCTTACCCAAAGCACCGGCTGGGTGATCGCAATGTTGCGGCGGACTTCGAGGTTGGTCGGATCAGGTGGGAGGTTCCGCCACAGGTCGAGATACGGCTGTTGACCCAGCGCGAGGCCGGCGAATAGCAAACTTGGTTGGCGCGAAGGCCAATCGGCCCACGCCTGCACGTCAGGTTTGAGTGGCCACTGCGATTTATCCGCCAGAAACGGATAGAGATACGCCATAGCCTTGCGAATACCGCGACCGTCAGCAAGCTCAAACGTCCACAAGTCGTCATGGTCGGTCGAAAGCACCTGACAAAGAGTGGCCATGTTATCGAGTTGAAAGATTGAGTAACCGTAAGGTTTGGTGCGCTTAAGCTCGGCTGGGAAACTTCCGTCTGCCGCCATCTGATTGGGAACAAACACTTCCTTGAACTGCCGACGGCACTCCGCAAGTTTCGCTTCGTCGCCCGTGAAGCCAGCATAGACCGCGAGTTGCAGATAGAACGCAACAGTGTGGTTGTTTTTGGTGCCAGCTTCCTCCCTGCCGTTCTTGCTCGTTATCATCCATTCCGCCAATTCGCCGAACCACTGCTTCAATCCAGCCAATACTTCAGGCGGAAAGGCAGATGACTTCTGCATCGCCTGAATCGCGAACGGCACTTCGATCAGATGCAATGCATCAATAATACCGATGCCGCGACCGGGAGTCTTGCCGGGAATCGCTTGTGCGTATTTTAGGTGCGGATTCATCCGCGTTTGCGGATCGAGGAAAAACACGCGCAGCAACTCGACCGCCTTCGTCACGTAACGATCGTCGCCGGTGATCTTGTAAGCAGCTGCGAGCGCGGCGACTGCGTCGCGCAGATCGCGCATGGCAAGCCGATGCTGTGAAAAGTTATCCGGGTTCGATTCGCCGTCGCGCTCGATGTAAGGTAAACCGTCGGACTTCGTCGGGTCGGGCCACCAGTAGTCGCCGTTGGAATAAAAATCATTAGGCCCACCTTCGCTCAACTTGGTCCGGAACTTCGTGATGGCCAGCGGCTCAAGCCCAAGCGCGACGTTGGCGGCTTTCAGAATTCGCTCACGGTCAATCGCCGCCACGTCGAGCGTCAACATCGTTACGGCAGTCGGCGTGTTGGTCATGCTCAGAAATTGCGTTTCCAAACCGGCACTCGCCACGCTGACGACGGCCCTGCCACTGGTGAGCCGCAGGCTGATCTGCGCGCGGCCGTTGTAAAGCTGCACCACGCGTGAACCAATCGATGTGCCAAGATTATCGAGCAATCGACCGTCACCCGCCAAACCGAAGCGGACGCCATTGGTTGCGTCAAGGCAGGACACGCCCTCCTTATCGAACATGCATGCCTCGACGGTGACGATATCGCTGCTCCGCGAAATTTCCCTGAGTGCGAGCTTGGCTGGCTTGTCCCAAACCGCTGTCTGATAGCCGACGGAGATGTCGTCACTCACTTCAACTCCGTCGCGGCGACCTACGGCCCGTAGCGCGTTCGGTCCTTCCTTTAATTTGACTGGCCAGCGCAAACCCGCTGCCGGAAAATCCGCACTGTTACGCTGCTTCACGCCCGCCGAAACACCGTTGACGAACAATTCCACTTCGCGGCAATTGGAAAACACTTTCACCAGTTTTTCCTCACCGAGTTTACCCCAACGGACTGGCCAGGTGTGCCCGTAAATATGGACCATCGGCTTCTCGGCGCAGTAACTCTGAAAGACGTAGTAGCCTTCCTTTGGCGTGCCGTCGCGCTCGACGAGGCCCTTCTCATTCACGCGCGGAATGGGATTCCCCGGACGCAGCGGCGTAGCGAAGTCCTTGAAAATCCATTGCGCGCTGCCTGTCAGGTTCGTCATTTGCTCCTGTTCCTTGAGGTGCCAGTCGAAGAGATTGACGATGTAGCTCTCCGACCAATCGCCGTCCCGTGACGCGCGCGCCTTGCCGCCAGTCGGCTTGTAGGCTTTGCCGGTTTCCGCGGTGCCCTCGCCGGTACCAACTTCCTGCAGGAAGTTTTCCGGGTCTTCCGAATGACGGCGCGCGTGGCTGTCGCCGCCCCACTCGGCGTGGAAAAACCTGGGGACGTTGCCAATCCATTTCTCCACCGACGCGCGATACTCGGTGTACCGGCCCGAATACCAACCCGCCCAAATGCTCGGGGAATACACATCCGGGATGTCCTCGCAGAAGTCGCAGCGGCGGATGCACGTCTTGCGCGACGGGTCGGCCTGATGCGCGAGCGTGTTCAACTCCGTCATGAACGCGCGAATGGCATTGGTGTTGAACGTTTCGAAATCACCGGGCCAATCGTTCTCGTTGCCCAGGCCCCAAAGAATCACCGACGGATGGTTGTAATGCTGTTCAATCATGTTTCGCAGCATGTCGCGGCCCTGTTGTTGGTAACGCTCGCCGCCGAGACCGCCGCGGCACCACGGGATTTCCTCCCACACGAGCAGCCCGAGTTGATCGCACATCTCCAGCACGAGCGGTGATTGCTGGTAATGACCGAGTCGGACGAAATTCGCACCCATGTCCTTGATCTGTTGGAACGTCTTGCGGACGACATCATCCGGCACGGCCGCGCCCACGCCCGCGTGGTCTTGGTGATATTGCGTGCCGCGTAATAACAATCGTTCACCGTTCAGTTTGAATGGCCCATGCTCGACCCACTCAAAAGAACGTACGCCGAACATTTCTGTCATTTGCTGTTCGCCTTGGGGCGACTTTAGCGTGACGGCACAACTGCAGACAGCCGGTGATTTTGGTGACCACAGTTCGGGTTTGGCGATTTCAAACGAGGCAACTTCCTTCTCACCGGACCAAGGCGAGAGTTTGTTTGACGCGGTCTGGAGGACGTTGCCTTGTGGGTCGCGGACTTCGATCGCGAGTAGGACTTCGCCGTGGATTGCCGTTGGATTGTGAAGTCGGGCCCGGACTTTGATGGAAGCTCTGCCATCTGCCGTGAGCGTGGGCTCTACGTGGACACGCTCCAACGAAACCGCCGGGACATATTCGAGATAGACGTGACGGTAAAGACCCCCGTAGCGGTTGAAATCGCTCTGGTCTGACGGAATCATCTCCGCATCGCGGGAATTATCGCAAAGCACCGCGACAGGAGTGGCGCCCTTAAAAAGCGAATTCGTTGCGATGCGAGCGCCGGCGTCGGTAATGTCCACAGTCCATTCGTCGTAGCCACCGACATGTTCGCCGACCTTTTCCATTCCAACAAAGACCCGTGATTTTTGCCCCGCGCCGTCGAAGTGCAGCAAGGTTCGCCCGTTTGGAAATGGATTCTCCACCTTGAGTCGCGTGCGATACCAGCCCGGCCCCTGGTAATAGGGCGTGTCAGGATCAACCGAGTCGCGGGCGTTAAAACAGTGCGGCAGCGTGACGGGCTGCCAGGTAACGTTGTCGGCAGCCCTGTCGCCGCGCCAGATTTCCCAAGTACTACCGAGTTGGCCCTGATAAAATTCCCAGCCGTTGTCGAGTTGCTGGCGTGACTGCGCAAAGGTAAGGCTGGCACAGGCCAACAGAATTCCAAAGACTAGAGATTCACGCCGCATACACTCCTCCGTTGATGTCGAGCGTCGCGCCGGTAATGAATCCGTCGAATTCCGAGGCCAGATAAACCACGGCGCGCGCGATGTCTTCCGGCGAGCCGGCACGGCCGAGTGGGATTCCGTCAACAGTTTTTTTCGCGCTGTCCTCGGTCGTGTGCGTCTCGTGGAAACGTGTGCCCAAAATGAATCCGGGCGCCACGCAGTTCACGCGAATTCCCTTGGGCGCAAGTTCATTGGCCAACGCACGTGTCCACGTGAGGACCGCGCCCTTGGCGGTGGAGTAGACGAGTGAGCCGGGATGACCGCCCTTGCGCCCGGCGAGCGATGAAAGATTCACAATGCTGGCTTGTTTGGCTTGTTCCAGCCACGGCACGGCGGCGCGTGTGACCCACAGCACCGAAGTAACGTTGACATTGATGACCCGCTCCCAAAACGCGGCGTCCACTTCCTGGATCGAACGCCGCTGGACGAGGTCGCCCGCATTGTTCACCAGCACGTCGAGGCCACCGAGAAAGTTCGCGGCGCCGTCCACCAATGCGGCTGCTTCCGTTTCCTTCGTCAGGTCGGCGCGAAAGATTTCAGCCCGGCGACCGCGCTTTTCGGCGAGCGACTTCAGTTCACGCGCGCCGGTCTCGCTGGAGAAATAATGGACAGCCACGTCCGCACCCGCGGCGAGCAGGTGTTCCACGATGCTGTATCCAAGTCCCTGGCCGCCGCCGGTGACGAGCGCGCGTTTTCCGTTGAGGTTTCCCATAATATTTATTGAGTTGGTGGTTTTCGGGTAAGGCGAGTGTAATTCCAGTAGAGCAAGCCGCCGACGCCCAGCATCGTGCCGGCGCAGGTGAACATCCCGAGCCGGCCGACCGGCGAGTTCGGGATGAGCACCAGCAACGAAATGAACGCGCCGTAAACCAGGCTCAAAAGCCCAAGGGTGCGGTATTGCTGCGCGTCGTTGCCCGCACCTTCTTCTTTGTGAAAATCCACCGGCGTTTTCATGCGTTGGAAGAACTCTTCCACACGTTCGATTTCCTGCGTCGAACGCCTGCGCGCGAACAGGCACGCACCCAGGAACCACGCGGAGCAGACGATCACGGCCAGCAACACGCCTAGCAGCAAAAACCAATCATCGCTTTCGCGCACGGTTAGCGGGTGCCCGGTCCAGCCCGTAACCTTCTCCAGCCACGCTGGATTCAGATATGTGTCGGCGGGGTCAAGCATGGGCAAATGCAAGTGTCTGGTGATCCACAGCATCCACGATGGGGTCGTAAGTATTTTGACAGTCAGCGAGGTCGCAAACCCGACCACAGCCGTCGTCCAGCCGGCCCAGGCTGGCGCGCGTTTGATGAGCGTGCCCCAGATCAGTGGCATGCAGTAAGGGAGGGCGATCAAGCCGCCAAATTGCAGCATCAGTTCAAACAGCGGTTTCTTCCCGGAGCTGAAGGCCAGCGCCGCGGAGATCACCAGGATGCCCAACAGGAAGGTCACGAGTTTGCTCACGATCAACATTTCTTTTTCGGGCGCGTGCGGGCGGATGAGGACCTGGTAGAAATTCTTCACAAAGAAGCCGGCGTTCTTGTTCAAGCCGGTGTCCATGTTGGACATGGTGGCGCCGAAGATGCCGCTAATCAACAGGCCGAGCATGCCGGCCGGCATATTGTCCAATCCGGCCACGACGAACGCGCCCTCCGCGGGGTTCTTCAGGTGCGGAAAAACCGTGTGGAGATCCGGATGCACAATCCTCGCCACCATCGGCGGAATGAACCAAAAGATCGGCCCCACGACAAACAGGATCGAGCCCAGGAGCGCGCCTTTCCGTGCCTCCCGACCGTCCTTTGCGTTCAGGTAGCGCGAAGCCTCCAGCATATTATTGGTGGAGGTGAATTGTTTGATGATGATGGCGATGATCCACAGGTAGAGGATTTCCGGTCGCGCGCCCTCGGTCCAATGCAAATGGTGGTGGGGCAGTTTGTCCAGAAAACTGCTCCACCCGCCGACTTGCGCGATGGCCAGAAATGCCGTGACCAGCGTGATGGGCATCAGCACCAGCGTCTGAATAAAATCTCCCGCGGCGACCGCCCAGGATCCGCCAATGACCGCCATGATTAACACCACCGAACCCGTGACGATGACTGTCAGGTAAAGGTCCATGTTAAATGCCGCTGAAATGAAAACCGCCAGACCGCTCAGCCAAATGGCGGCGTAAAGCACGCCGACGGGCAATTGCACCCACGTAAAAAACTGTTCGCTACCGTTGCCAAATCGCGCCTTCACGGCCTGGATGGATGTGATTACGCGCATCTGCCGGAACCGCGGCGCAAAGAAGGCAAAGTTGCAGAAAAAACCCAGCGCGTTGGCAAAATACAGCACCATGATCACCGGCCCATCCTGATACGCCTTGCCGGCCGCGCCGGTGAAGGTCCACGCGCTGAACTGCCCCACGAACGCCGAGCAGCCGGTCATCCACCAGAGCATCTTGCCGCCTCCGCGAAAATAATCGCTTGTGTTGCCGATGAACTTGCGGCAAACCCAACCGATCATCGCCATGAACGCAAAATAAAACCCGATAACCAGATAGTCGTATTTCGAGAGCATGAAGTTCAGGAGTGCCGGGAGGATGACCGAGCCACGGGCAATTTGGCGAGGAGAATTTCCCAATCGCCCGCCGGTTGTGTCCAGTTCCACGATTGCCCCGCGCCCGGCAGCAGCAACGTTTGACCGGCCCGTACGGGTTGTCGTTGGCGGCCGCACACCAAATCCGCCTCGCCCTTGATAATAATGAGCAGCAACAGCTCGCCACCCTGCCAACTCGCATCGCCGTGCCCGCGTAGTCGGTGCAACCGGAAGTATTCATGGTAGGCCGGCCCGATCAATTCCTCTTCGCAATAGGCGCTGGTACGGACCAGTTCTCGGGGTGATTGTTGAAAGATGCGCCTGACTTCCGCGAGGGAGTAGGGTCGGTAATCAAACACTTCCATGCAGGTCTCCAGATCGAGTCCCATGAAACACGCGTCCGGCGCCAGCGTTAAACCGGCATTGGTCGTCTCGCAGCGGACCACCCAGTCGGTCGGCTCCATCAGCTCCATCATGAAAACACCGGCGCCGATGGCGTGCGGCGTTCCGGCGGGGACAACGTAACAATCGCCGGGCTGAACACGGATTTTTTCAAAGCACGCGAGCATTTCGTCAACGCGCTGTTCCCGGATCATGCGCGCCCATGCTTCGCGAGAGGGTGAATGTTGGAAGCCAAGATAAACATGGGCTTCTCCGCGTGTGCCGAGGATATACCAACACTCGGTCTTGCCGGCGGGGGAGTTGAGATGCCGGCGGGCGAACCGGGCATCCGGATGCGCCTGGAATTGAAGGCGAACAGAAGAATCCAACAGTTTCCATAACACGCCAAAGGCCGCTGAATCCTGTCGGGCCCGTTGACCTGCTCCAAACCAGAACCCCGGCTTCTGTTTCAGCAATTCGATGAGCAGACCGTTATCGGCACTGGAAATCCGGCTCAGCCCCTCCCTCACTCCCTGGGAATTCTCGCCGTTCCGGGCGAGGACGGTCGAGGCCAGCCAGTCTTCGGGAAAATGGTCGTCCCCGGTGCCGGGTTGGCCCCGAAAAGCCCGCAGAACACTGCCACCCCGATAGCTTCGCCACACGGGATTGGGACCAAGTGGCAGGCCGGATAGGAATTCGCGGCTCATACGGTTGATTAATAATTATCAAAAAAAGTGTTGACCGCAAGGCCAAAATCCGCTAAAGATATAGTCAACAGCTAAGAACGGCTTCGATGCGGTGGAGGATGACACCGCGATAGATTCAGGGAAAGACAATACCATGAAGCAAAGTGACGCCAAGACACAACGTGGTTCTGCCAGCCGACACCTGCGGGCCTTTACGCTCATCGAATTGTTGGTGGTTATTGCCATTATTGGCATTCTCGCCGCAATGCTCCTGCCCGCGCTTAACAAGGCACGAGAGAAGGGTCGCATGGCAGTCTGCATATCCAATTTGCGCCAGATCTCCGTCGGCATCAGTCTCTACACCGACGACAACAGCGGATACATGCCGACGGCTTCCTATGGAGCTAACGCGACAGCGGGTCCCTGGCCAAAGCTCCTAGCCACCTACATACCACACAGGGATAACAACACCAACGCCACATCAATGGCCAACAGGGTCTTCATCTGTCCCAGTGCCAAGTTTCCAGGATTCCTTAACTCGGACATCAGTTATTCGTATTCGTGCACCGGAGCGATGTTAGGATTTCCGGCTAATGGCAGTGGCTTGACTTCTGCGCAACCCCGTAAAGAAGTCCAAGTCACGACCAACCCCTCGGAAACGCCGCTGATTTTCGACACCCAGAAGGACTTTCTAAACCCCCTCAAGCCGGATAGCCGATCCAATATTCCTTGGGGCAGTTCACCACCTTCCGCCAATTGGGACCTGAACACCTCCGGAAGTCCGGACGCCTGCAAGTCCTTGGATTTTCGCCACAGCAATAGTTCAATGAACATCCTCTACGTCGATGGCAGCGTACGCAATGTGACTTGGCTGCAGGCCAGGCTGTTTACCCAGTCTCTCTGGGAAGGGCGGTAAGGCTCATTTCCCAAGCCCCCTCCAGCGGGACAACAGCAATACTCTGCCGAATTCCTCTCTTGTGTGGTGTAGGACGCGACCCGCAGGTACCACGCCTTTCAGGCACGGGGCACGCCGGGCATTTATCCCCCACCTGCACGTAGCAAAGCACCGGATGCCTCTTTTCTGGCGGAGCACTGTTGTACCGAACCCACGGCAGACGTCTGGCGTACTTTCATCTTGGAAACATCTGGAATGGAATGAGGAAGAGCACAGCCGGGGATAGTTCACCGAGTCGTGAACGTGGCTTTGTTGCTGTTTGGTTGCTGTTCAGTCCTCACGGCTGCACTCTTCCAAGGGGTATTCATGGCACCAGCACGCGGACCCGGTAGTAACGCGACGGCGTGTTGGTCGCGCCGCCGGCATCGACCATGTTGGTCACGACGCCGTTACCGGTCCCGCCACCGAGAATGTTGGTCACATTGGCGCTTATGAAATTGCTCGAATAGCCGCCATCTGGGGCCCCTGCAGTGAACTCCAGCACATTGGTGCGCGACGCGATGCCCGGCGACCAGCTACTGTCGCCATTGGCCCCAAGATAAATCACGTTCATGTCCGTGCTGTTCGTGTTGGCGATGCTGATGATGTGCAGATACGCCGCCGGGTTGGTGGGGTTGAAGCCCACTAGAAATTTGTTGGTGTTGCTCATGCCGGTGCCGAAGGGATCAGTCGAGTCCCCCGATACGCCGTAGGTGTTCGACCAGGATTGCAGCGGGGTAATAACATTGATGTATGCGGTCTTGGTGTTGGTGCTCGACCCGCCAGAATTGCTGGCGATCAGTCGCACGGTGAAAACGCCGGCGGTACCATAGTTATGCAACGGGTTCTGCAAGGTGGAAGTCCCAGTGTCGCCAAAATTCCAAACCCAGTTTGTAGGGGAACTGATTGAGGCGTCGGAGAAGGTCACGTTCAACGGCGCAACGCCGTTGGTTGGGGTTGCCGTGAAGTCAGCGGTTGGCGGAAATGGGTTCACGGTCAACACGGCGACGCTGCTGGTGACGACCCCCGTGATATCCGTGACGATGACCGAGTAATTGCCCGCGTTGGTGAGCTGCACATTGGGAAGCGAGAGCGTGGTATTGGTTGGATTATTGTTGAGCGGCGCCCCGTTAAACGCCCAGGCATATTTCAGGGGCGGTGTGCCGAGGGCTCCCACGCTAAGGGTCACATTACTGCCCACTGTCACAGTCTGCCCGGCTGGCTGGTTGGTGATGCTGGGCGCGTGGAACCTGGTCAATGAATAGAAGGCCACTTGGGCGCCATCGGTGGAGCAGTTGCAGGTGTCGACAGTCTGGTTGTAATCGCCGGCTTTGAAATACAGGGTGTTGCCTGAGGCAAGGTCCCAGTTCTGGGCGATATGGCCATTGATATTCGTGCCGCTTAAGAGATTCCACGAATTGGAGACGTTATTGACCACGATCTTCAAGAGCCCGTTCACCATGGACATGGTGTAATTGATCGTGCTGTTCGTGGCGACGCCAGAGCCTGAGATAAGCGTCTGACTAAAACTGCTACTGACGTTTCCATCCAGATTGATATTCACGTAGATTTTCTTATTGCCGAAATCGAACATGATCATTTCCTCATTGCCCACACTGGCGCTACCGTCCGGCTTGGTGTTCGGCTCATGCATCTGACCGATGCAGACCTTCTGCGTGTCGGAGGGCACCCGCAACACCTTGCATTGGCCGGTCAGGATGTGCGTGCCGAAGACCGTCCAATTCGTACCGTCATTGCCCGGAATTAACTCTTCGCGCAACTCGCTGCGCGGATGGGTGCTACCACTGGTGGTGGCCCCATCATCAGGGCACCAGAAAACCATGGAGCCATCAGAACCAGTGTAAAAGTAGGCATTGGTAAATCCCACCAGTTGGGCAGGCTTTATTTCGTCGACGCTTCCGCCAGTGCCGGTCAGCACTCCGTTTGAGGTGGGTAGCTGCAGTTTCCAATGACTCAAGTCGAAGTTGCCGCTCGGTGGCAGATTGGGATCCAACGCCCACGCCGTCGCGCTGGAGAACCAGAACGACCACAAGAGAACCAAGGCGAACGTACTGAAACGATAGCGACGCATAACTCGGTTACCGATAGCGACGCGGCCACCAGTCGCCAGGATGTTACGGCACCAGCACGCGGACCCGATAGTACCGCGACGGTGTGTTGGTCGCCCCGCCAGTATCCACCATATTGGTCAATGTGCCAAGCCCAACCCCGCCACTGAGGATGTTGGTCACGCCGGTGCTGACGAAATTATTGCTGTTATAATTGCCGGCTGTGCCCGCGGTGAACTCCAGCACGTTGGTGCGTGAGGCAGGCCCGCCCGTATAGGTGCTGTCGCCGCTGGCGCCCAGGTAGTCCACTCGGACGTCGCTACCACCGTTCGTCTTGGAGACGCTGGTGATATGGAGGTACGCTGCGGCATTCGTGGGATTGAATCCCGCCAGGAATTGATTGGTGTTACTCATGCCCTTACCCAACGGATCCGCGCCAGGGGCTGAATTCAAGGGGCTGCCGGTGAAGTATTGCGTCTGCCATGTCGTGAATGGATCGCTGCCGCCGGTCGCTTGCAGGATCACCGAGCCGGCTGTGTTCGTGTTGATGACGTAAGTCAAACTGCCGTTGGGCGTGGTGCCAACGGTCAGGGTACCGCTGGCGCTCAGGATGCCAGTGTACGTAAACAATGTGTAGTTACCGGGGCCAAAGCCGCCGGCATTGGCGATATTGAGCGTGCCGCCCAATTTCAGGTTGTCATTGACCGTCACCGAATCGCTGCTGGTGCCCAGGTCATAGTTCAGCACGGCGGAATTCCCAAAGGAAAGGCTGTTGCTGCTGAAAATCGAGCCAACCGACCCGGCGAACCCGGGAACGAATGTGCCCAGGACGGTGATGGTGCCGGTCAACGTGCCGTTGCCCCGCAGGGAGGCGCCGTTGGTGACAACGAGACCGGGGGAACCGAACTCGTGATAGCCGGTGTCGCCTGCCGCCATATCGTAAAATGCGGCGCTGGTGCCATCGCCGACGATAAAGACGTTGCTGTTGTTGGCGCCCGAGTCGGTCTGCATGCTTCCCGCGCTGAGCGTGCCAGCGGCAAACGCAAAGGTATTCGTGGGCCGAACCCGAACCGTGTTGGCCACGATCGTCCCGCCGTTAAAAAAGAGAGTGTCGTTGAGTCGGTTCGTGCCGGGACCGCCGACGTTGAGGGTGTCACAGGTCAAACTGGCATTTGTAACTGTCAGCGTGTTTCCGGATGTCCCACTGACGCCACCAACATCCACGAATCCACTATTGATAATCACCGCAGGCGCCCCCGGACCGCCGAAGATAACCGAATTGAACGTGGAGATAGCATTGTCACCAATATCCAGAGAGCCATTGTTAACAAGGGTAGCACCATCCCGAACCACCAAGCAGTTGTGGCCGCTGCTAACCACATTGCCGCCGCCGATGGAAAGGGTATTCGTGTTGAGATAGCTGACTCCGGCCGTGACGTTCGACCAAATCGACCCAGCGCCGGCAACAACTCCGGTGCAAAACGAACTGCTTGATCCGATGGTGCCGCGTTCCGAGAGCAACTTGCCCCCGTTGGTAATAAGCATCGAACTGGCGGTGCTTAACGAGCCGTCGCCGATAACAACGCCCATGAGATTGCTGCTGCTGACGGCATTGATGGTACCCCCGTTAATGGTGAGGACGCTGCCTGGAGAGGCCATGGTCAGCACGTTCGTTAGCGTGGCGGACACTGCGTATTGATTGCTCAAGATGAGCGTTCCCTTGGAAAGAATAGTCGCGTTATTGCCACCAATCCCCTGGATTGCCATCGCGCCTGCGGTTAATACCGCATTTGTCACAAATATCGCGCTGTTCTGTGCACCTGAATTATTCCTAATTGAGGTCCCAACAATACCGGTGCTCATGGCTCCCGTCCCGCCCATGTGAACTGTGCAGTTATTACAGGGATTCGCGTTGGGGAAGGTCAATGTGCCGGTGCAACTGATAAAGGCACCGTCAGAAACGATCAGATCATTGTTGCTGGCGTTAGCCGAGCCGCCCAAGAGCAGACCCCCGGGGGACGCGATCAATTTGGATCCTGCGCCGACGACAACCCCGGTATTGAAGGACGAGCCGGTTCTGCCGATGGAGATGGTGCCTTGAGCAGTAATTACCCCCCCGTTGCTGACGATCAACATGCTGTTGCCCAATCCGGCGGCACCACCGATAGAAACACCGGCGGCACCGAGATTGCCGGGGTCGAGATCAGTGATAAGGCTGCCGGGGCCCGAAACGAGCACCAGACTGTTCGAGATGACGTGCGTAGAGCCAGACCCAAACAGCTTGCCGCCGTTGGTAATGATCAGTGCGCTGCCTCCCGTGCCGACACCGGCATTCATGGCCAGGGTGGCGGTCCCGCTAATGCTATTCGTGACGACGCCGGGGCCGCTGATGACAAGCTTGCCCGCGGAGGCAACGTTACCCACGAGAAGACCTCGGAAAACACTGCTGCCGGGAGTGTTCTGGTCATAGAACACCGTTCCATTGGTCACAAACAAAGTGCCGACGGAGTTGGTACCCTGGCCAATTTGGACAACACTCCCATGGTTTGCGTTCGTGACGGCGAGAATCCCGCCCGCCCAGTAGACCGTTGCCGTAGTAAAATTGTCGGCTGCGATCCTTAATGCGTTGGTGACCGTCAACGTCGACGCACTGCCACTCATCGTGACCAACGTATTCGAGAACACGAGGGTGCTCAGGCTTGCCGGGGCGGTGACCGTGACGTTGGGACTCGAGTTGTTTGTGAAAAACGCCGTGTCGCCCGTGGAGGGGAAGCCGCCCGTGCCACCGACGCAGGTGACGGTGGCGTTGGAAACAATCCCCGCCGAGCAAACCACGGGGTTACCATTCGTGTCGAGACCAGTGGCCTGGTTTGTCGTCCAGGCAGTCGTGCTGTTCCAGACGTCGTTGCCATTGGTCCAGGTCAGGCTGAACGCCAAGCCGCGCGAGGCGCTGGCCAGCAATCCCAGAGCCATGACAGCCGCAACGAGGGCTGGGGTTGATTTACGAAAGATCCGGGTGAGAGGTTGCAACTGAATCATGTTATCCATCCCTTGCCATTTGTAGAGCACTAGTTTGCTCCTGGGTTCCCAAACGCCCTTGCATCAACTTCTGGCACGCGTGTGCCGCGATTTCGGCCGGAATAAAAAAGCCTTCCCGTTACTCTAGCTTTATAAATATTAACCATGGTGTTTCGGTAATGCAAGCGAATTCTTTCCTGTTTTCGAGCCTTTTCCACAAGACAACCCTGAAATAGCGTTTCCCATGCCGTGACAAGGAAGAAAACCAGCGGAACCCCCAAAACCCCGCGCCAAGCTCGCCAATGAAGTCAATTTGTCAGTCATAATTATCAAACGGGCTGGATCGCCCGCTACACCACGGGCAACGCTGGTAACTCCGCGTGCGTTAGGTGCCACTCTCCGAGCGCGGGATGGCGTAGCGTCAGTTTCCCTTCGGAACTGGATTGAACCTTCCAGGGAGCGCGTTCCTTATCCGTCCGTCCAACCCAAACCAATGCCAGCAAGTGTTGCTCCCCGACTATCTTTTCCGTTTCCCCCGCCAGGACGAGCGAGTGCCAGGCAAGGATGTGTGTGCGACGTTCCGGATCGGACTCATGCGCTTTGGTACGCCGGAAACCCAGTAGCGGTTGGAATGCCACGCCACACTCAGCGGTATTGGCGCGAGCGAAGCCGTCGGCAATCGCCAGTTCGCGGTGCGTGGCATCTTTCAGCGGCAAACTGTACGTGCCCAGCCGAAAGATAGCCGGTTGATAAGCGACCACGCGGTGCCATTGAAATTGCCAGCCGCCTTTCCACCAGAGGTAGGTCTCCACGCTGGCATGGTTCTGGGCGAAGCGGTCGCCCAAACCGTACGCCGACGCGCAATGATCCGCTGCCACAGCAATGGGCTGGCATTGGTGGCGGCCGTATATCGTGCCGTTCGCGAATTCCGCCGTAAGTGCCGCGTCCAGCGGGTAACGCGTGGCGGACGACGCGATTTCGCCGCCAACGCCGGACCGGAAACTCAGCTTGCCCCATTTCCACGTGCCGAACGCGATGTTGCCCACACTGATCCCATTGGAACTGTTCAAGACCTCGACTTCACCATCATGGCCGCGCACGACCAATCCGGCTTGCGGTACCGCAATTTGGAAATCTGATTGTTCGGACGGCAGAGGTTCGTCCTTCGACTGCCAAAACCGGTGTTTCGATGGCAGCAACAATGGGGAAAACCCTTTGGCAGCCCAATACGGGGAACTTGCGCAACTATAAGCCTCGGTGATTTCTGGAAATTCGTCGGTCCAACCGAGGGACAACGCTCCTTGCTCCTGTAACACGTGGTGGCGTAGAAAGAAATCCAGGTTGCGCGTGCAGACCCGCCGGGCCTGGCCCGAGGGGATCGCTGTCACGCCGCAAAATTCTGCGAGACCGAACGGAGCGGATGAAGCAAACCGGTAGCATTGAGATCGTCCAAATGGAGGATTCTCGCCACTGGCGGCAAAGAAGTGGATGTAATCCTTGAGAAACTGCCGAGTCCAGTCTTTCCAGCGGCGGGCGCGTTTGGGGTCGGTGTAACCGTAGAGCCTGGACCACCACAGCCCGTAATAATGAAAGGCGTAGGCCTGATAGTAATCCACTGTTTCGTTCATCCCGTCAATGAACCATCCGCCGCCCAACGCCATGCTTTCGAGCACATCCAGCAAATGGCGCATTACCGGCGCATCGCTGCTGCGGGCAAAACCTTCCTGATTCAGGAACGCCAGCGTCATCACGCTAAAAAACATGTGATTGTTGCGGTGTAATCCCCCGCCACGAATGCTGGCAAACCAGTTCGCCACCTGTACGCGTTCCGGTTTCGTCAGCGGCTCCCATAGGGAAGGGTGGGCGATTTGGAGGGCCAGGGTCAGTGCCGCCATTTCGACGGTGTGTTGGTGGTGATTGGCCGTTGGGCCCCAGTATTCCGGGCTGGAAGGGTCGGTGCCAGCCAGCAATCCGCGCCGGAACCACGCCGCAATATCATCGCGGGAAAGCTTTTCGGCCACACCCGGTTCGCTCGCCAGCCAATGAGACGCCAAGAGGCACGGGCGCGCGAAAGATTCGAGCCGATCCGCTTGCGCACCGTGGTTGCTGGCCTGCCCGCGCAACGGCAGATCCGCCTTGCCCGGCCTCATCAGGGCGGCGAGCGGAACGAGAAGGTTCTCGGCCGCGGAACGCCACCACGCGTAGGAACCTTCCGTCGCCGTGTTTACGGGAACGTACGCGGTTGCCGCGGGGGAATTAACGGGTGATGGCAGGAGATTGGTGTTCATTGACAGCCTTCACAGAACCCACAAACCATGGCTGCGCTTCCAACCGCGTCAACGCCTCGCGCAACGGCGGCAGATACGGATGCCAGAGACGCTCCCATTCCAGTGAAACTGCCCCCGCGAATTGATGCTCAGCCAGCAGGTTGACGATTTGTCCTAGTGGCATTTCGCCGTCACCGGGCAGAACGTACGTGTACGGATGCCGTGCCGAGGGTTTGGCGATGCTGTCTTTGACATGAACGTGACGAATCCACTTGGAGAGTTGCGACCACGATTCGCGCGGGGATTCGCCCCCGAGCCGCCAGGTGTGATGCGAGTCCCAGATAATGCCGATCGGTTCACGCAATCGGGCGAACAGCTCGCGGCACGGACCCGAAGCGGAGAATCCGTCGTGTGTTTCGAGCAATAATTCAATGCGCCAGCCGTGCCGCTTTTTTTCCTGTTGCCACCATGCGACCGTTTGGGCCGCTTGAGCATAATCCGCTTCATTCAGCGGATGTCCCCACGCACCGCCGCCAAAGGCGCGGACGTATGGCGCGCCCCAGGAGTCGGCCCACTGGCAAAACGCCAGCATCTCGGCCCGGGACTTTTCATCGTTGCCGACGAGCTTGAAGGAAGAACCTGCAACACGGAGTTGGATTCGATGGTGCGCCAGCAATGCGGTGGCCCGGAGCGGCATCCAGCCCTTGTCCGCGGACCATTGCGGCAGGTCCATACGTCCATCCACGGCGCGAATTTCCAGTTCGCGTAGATTAAAGGCATGGAAAAGTTCGCAGATTTCCGGGAGGGAGAGCTCCGCGCAACCGAGAGTGGAGGCGCCCCACGACAAGCCGCGCCTGCTAACTGCTTCGGTCATAAACCTCCAGTGTCACGACAGCGTCCAACGGTTCACCGCGTAAAAAGGCCCGAAGATTCTTCAATGCGAACGCCCCGGCATCGCGCCGCCGGTCACGTGTGGGACCGCCGAGATGGGGCAGGAGTGTGACGTTTGGCAGTCCGCGCAGGGGTGAATCGGCCGCGAGTGGCTCTTGTTCGAAAACATCGAGCGCGATTTGCAGCCGACCTTCCCGCGCAACGCGAAGCAATCCACCCTCGTCTATCACACAACCGCGGCCGACATTTACAAATACACCACCTTCGGGAATCAGCCGCAGATGACTCTCGGTTACGATATGATAATTCTCCGGCGTTGCCGCGGCCAACTCCACCACCACGTCGGATTCGGCAAACAGCTCCTCCAGCGATGCCAACCGTTTTACGCCGAAACTGGAGAAAATTCCGTCCGGCATGCTCGGTGAAAAGGCCTGGATCTGTGAGGTGAACGGTCGCAGCATCGGGACCAAACACTGACTGATTGAGCCGAAGCCGTGAATCCCCACGCGCCGGCCCAGTAAGCTTTGGGTGAAGCTACTCCCGTTTTTCCATGCGCCGTCCCGATGCATCGCCACGGCCCAATGCGACGCGCGCCGCAGAGCCATCAACGTCAACATCAGCGTGCATTCGGCAACAGTTGCGCTGATCGAACCGCCCCAATTCGTGACCACCAAGCCCTGCTCGATCAACTCGCGGGGGACGAGCTTGCGGATGGTGCCTGCCAGGTGGCAGACGTAACGCAACGGCTTCAAATCCACCGGTTGCAGGGTCGAATTGAGGGAGGGCGTTTGCCATGCGGAGATGAGTATATCCGCCGGGGATCCGCGCCACAGTCGCTCCCAATCGTTCGGACCGGCGAGCGGGAGGGGGATGCGCTGGTATCCCGGTACGAGTTTTTCCAATTCTCCCCACATCGGGCCGGGGAGGAAGTCGGCAATCTCGAGGTCGCTCAAGGCGATAATGGCGCGATGGTTGGACATCATTTAATACTTATCAAGTAATCGGCCCACTTGCAAGTGGAAAGATTTATAATCCCCTGGGCACTGGCGGCACTTTCTGCTTTCAACCGCGGTTTTATTGGACTAAATTCGGGATGTGAAGAAAAAGGAGAGTGTATCACAGCAACGAATTGCCCAGGATCTGGACGTTTCGCAGGCATTGGTTTCCATGGTTCTTAATGGGAAGCGGGAGAATATCAGCCCGGATTCCTATCAGCGGATTTGGGACCATGCGATTAAAATCGGGTATCGACCCAAGGGTATGCAGCTGAACGGGGACGGTGCCCTGGTTACGAATGTGGGGTTCATTCTGCGCAGCGGGCTGCGGCTGCACACCCAGAGCAATTTTTTCAGCCATGTCCAACACGGGTTGCATGCGGGCTTGCTGGCGCACGGGTATCACTCGATGTTTTTGGGGTCCGAAGACGACCTTGGGGTCCGTACCGTCCAGCAAAAGCTCCGGCAAAACCAGGTTTTCGGCCTGGCGATACTCGGGCAAGTGGACGAGAAATTCCTGAAAGCCATCAAGGCGGTCCAGCCAAATCTGGTGGCCATCTCCGTAAGCTATCCCGGAATTTGCCATTCGGTGATGCCCAATGAAAAACAGGCGCTGAGTCTTCTGGTGGAACACCTGGTGGAACTGGGGCATCGCCAGTTTGCGTGGGTGGCTGGCGACAAGGGCCTTCATTACAATATCCGTAGGCGCGCCGGATTGGTTGAGGCGCTAAGCCAGCACGACTTGAAATTGGCGGACAGGTTCACGATGAATGTGGAGCTGGGCGACCGCCTCGGCGGGTGGAAAGCGGGCGAAATCATGCTCGGCCAAATCTCCCGCAAGAGTTTCCCCACCGCCTGGATTTGCGCCAACGGTTTGATGGCGCGCGGGGTGATCAATTGCCTGATGCAAAATGGGTGGCGTGTGCCGGAGGAAATCAGCGTCGTCGCCGTGGATGCCACACGGGTTTGCGTCGAGGAACATCCGCAGATTACGGGCGCCCATGCCGATCCTGAAAAAATCGGGGTGACCGCCGCGGAGCTATTGCTGAAGCGCGCTGATTCGGAGGAGGATGAAAGCCTCATGGATGTGCTGCTTCCCTCGCATTTGACGGTCCGAGAAACTTCCGCCAAGCCACCCGTTACTGCGTGAAACGCATTAAGGTGGGCGCCGCCAATTTCCTCCGCGCATTTCACTACTGCTGGCTGGCTTGCTGTTGCTGAAACTCCGGGAAGAACGGGTTGTGCAGTTTCTCCTCGCCCACCGTGCTCAACGGCCCATGCCCGGGACAAAGAATCGTCTCGTCGGGCAGCGTAAAAATGCCCTCGCGATTTGTCCGCAACACCTCACCGTAATCCACCATCCCGCCGCCCATCGAACCCGCAAACAGCGCATCACCCACCAACGCCACCCGCCGCGCCAACCCCGTCACCACAAAGCTCGTCCCACCCCGCGCATGCCCGCTCGTCCGCCGCGCCTCGATCTTCAATTTCCCCACCTCAAAAATCTTCCCATCCTCAAACGCCTCCGCCCCCGCCAACACCTCCCGCCCGCTCACATACGCCCTCGCCCCCGTCGCCGCCTTCAACCGCCCCAAATCAAACACATGGTCCGTATGCACATGCGTCAATAAAATCATCTCCACCCGCAGCCCCTTCTCCCGCGCGAATTCCAACATCCCATCGCAATCCGCCCCCGTATCGAACGCCGCCGCCTCCCGCGTCTCCGCGTCATACACCACATACGCGTTCACCGTCATATCATCGAACGGCGTATTGAACCGCCCCAACCCCCGCACCTCCCCGACCTCCCGCGGCCGCCACGCCCCCCGCGCGCTCGCCACCAACGCCTCCGCCCCCAACCCCAGCGCCCCCGCCACCTTCCGCAACACCGCCTCATCCACCTCGCCCCGCCGCACCGCATTCACCTCCGCCAGCGACACCCCCGCCCGCTCCGCCAACGCCGTGCCCGACAGGTTCAACCCCCGCTGCGCCTTGCCCACGATATCCGTAAAATTATCTTCCAGCGGAATCACAGCCACTTTTTCACCGGTTTTTTTCAACTTGCTTGCCATTGTTAAGCGTCGTTGGCTGTCGTTCGCTATCGTTGAACGTCGCTGGCCGCTTGAACCCACGCCGCAGCCGTTGTAGGGCGACCATCTTGGTTGCCGTCGTCCTCTCGCGCCTGCGTCTTGAAAGTTGAGCGTTTCGCGTTGGACGTTGAATGTTAATTCGTCCAACCATACCCGAACCCAGAGCGCGTGTCCAGCACAAAATATCACTTTCCGATAAATAGGCAGACATGCCCGCTCAATTGTAGATGTACCGGTGGTAGAGCGCGCGGAACCAGCCCTTGCGTCAATAGTATCGCAAGTAGCGGATGCGGTATCTCGGGCCGCTGCCGGGCGGGTTTTCATAACGCTCCACCACCGCTTGCGCCTTCACTTCGCCGGTAATAAAGTCATTGCCGGTCGCCATCCCCGGGGGTGGATTAGCAGGCGGGTTGTATTGCCCATTCCCGTCTACGTCCTTGATGCTCTGGGCCCACACCCAAACCGTGAACATACTGGAGCGAACCGTAATGTCATTGGCAATGCGACGAATGACAGCTTCCCTGTCGAAATCATTCCCGCCACCGTTGTCCAAGCCGTTGACTTCGCAAATCTCCCCGGCGGTATCAAAGATGCCGTCCCGACCGTTCCGCATGCCGTACGTATCGATGGCGGCGCGGCCAGCAGGAAAATCATCAGCGTAGATATTCTGTGGGACCGTGCCCAGAGTGGTGAGCGCGTTGTTCAAGAGCGCGTTCAATGGAACCAGACGTGTTGTGCCAAAGACCGGTGTACCGGCGGTGATGCCGCCATTGATATTAATGCGCCCGGAAGTTCCGCCGCCGACGGTAAATAGATCAAGCATCGCCCAGTCGGGAATTTGTTGTGTCGCCTTTTCAGAGGCCGGTTGCGGCTGCAATCGCACGTACTGCCAGGAGCCCGTTGTATGGATAAAACCAAGTTCGCCGAGCGATTTCATCGGCGCGGCGCGTATAACAGCCTTCGACATGTCGGCCCCGAATGGATAACCGGCGGGTCCCGGCGTGCCATCGAACGGATTCGCTCCTTGCCAAATGTTGCGCCTCCCAAGTGTGCCGACAAACGGACTGGTGTATCCTTCCCATCGTCCGGGCAGCGCGTCCGTATCATTCACGCACGGATCGGCCGCTTGAGCACCATACCAAACGGGACCGGGGCTTGCCGTATCGAGAGTCAACGCTGGAAGCGTCACACCGGAATAATCCAGACGACGAGGCGTTCCTGCATACGGACGGGCATAAGTGATTTGAATGGATGTGGCGGGAAGAATCGCGGCTCCCCCCAACGCCACGGGCAGTTCTGCGGGAGTTTCGGTGAAGACGACGTAGCTTCCACTGGCGAACGTTCCGCTCACTGGAATCGTGACGGGTACGGCGCTGAACCCCGGCCCGGCCGGCAAACCAGAAATTGTAATTGTGTCTCCCGCTGCTGTGTATGACGTGTCGTACATGTAAAACAATTCCACCGACACGCTTCGCGTCACGTCAGCCCCTGTGACATTATAGGCGACTTGCACCTCGTTGATGTAGGGCGTTTTGGCCAGCCCAAGAAAGACCGGTGGTGTACCGCCGCCATCAAGTGGAAACGCCTGAGGATCGACGAGGCTTTGGGGATCGTGCTGGTAGGCAATGATGTTAGCGACGATTTGTCTGAGGCCATTGGCGCTATATTTGCCGTCGAACGTTGCGAGCGGACCGCTGAGGGAATACATGTTCCCCAGTGCGGGATCCGATAGGTGGGCGTACGCGTTGTTCGTGCCGCCGCCGCCCGAGCCGTTGACGTCGCGTATGTTGAGTGTGGAAAGAACCGACCGCTCGCGGTCAAGAGCGTCGAAGTCGTCCGCGTAATCCGGGTAATTCGCGTCGTTGGAATAGGTGGTGAGATAGAATTGATTATTGGTGAAATCACCGCTGGGACTTCCACCCACATCAGCACGCTTCACCTCTTCAATGGTCGTAAATCCGGTCAACCCTTGTGTGGCTTGGATTGAACCTGCGGAAGCGCTAAGGCCCGCCTGCAGCATGTTTAGATCAACTTCGCTGTTTGTGCTGTACCCGTATGCGTCGGGTGCCGTCACGGGTCGCTGCCCGGCTGTCTGAATATTGACCTTGGTTGCCTCATCGTCCACCCAAAAAGCGTAGCGACCAACTAGATGATTGTTCGCGGCCAACGGAGGCGGAGCGACAGCGCCGTTTTCGCCGACATACAGCCAGCCCACGTTAATCTGCACATTGGCTGGGGTGCTGTACTCGAGAGGATTTTGCCCCGTGATCCAATAGCCATCGTTCATATTGGTTGGATCGGCTAAAGTGGGGTCGGAATAAAGGTTCACGAAACCGACGGTGCCGTTGTAATTCGTCCAGATCACCCCGGGAAAAGTTACGTATGTGGAGAAGAGCGTAGGGGTCGCGATCCGTTGCGCGGTGGCGCTGGCAATGGTGGCAACCGCGCGGTCAATGGCGGCTTGGGCCAATAGCTGGGCTTTGGATTGGTCGTTGAAAGCTTTCGCGGAAATGCGCTCCGTCCGCATGCTGCTGACGAACGCCAAAAGCAGGATGAGAATGACGGCCAATATCGTCAGTGTCAGGATCAGCGCAATGCCGCGCTCGTCATTTTGCTTTCGCGTTTTCATCGCTGGGGAATTCTCAAATAGACATCGAAGGCGCGTACAGAGTTTGTCATCAGATTTGCCGAGGCGATCGGATTGGCTGCCATGTTTCGGAGAACTCTGGCAGTCTTGGAGTCCACGACTTCCAAATGCACGTTAACATATGCAGGCGGAAGGCTGAGCATAGTGGTTGGGCTTGCTGCTGCTGGTGCAGTGAAGCCGAGGCCATATGCTTCTGTCCAACCAGGGACGGACGTAGAATTCCAGGAGACGAATTGGGTGTTTTTAGCATCGTAATAAGTCACCGTAAAATTAATGACGGCATCGCTGACCACGCTTACATTATCGGCGGTTGAAGGCCAAGTAGTTGGCTGTGTATAGATATCCCATTGGCTGCTTGCAGCAGTAGTGAAACGCCGCTTCAGAGTGAACGGCGGTGCCGTCTCCGGGCCGAGCACGTAGGCGACCTCGGCTAAATCCGCAACATTGGGGTTATCGCTCACGGGTGCCATGAACGCCAAACCATTTGTGATGCCATAGAACTGGATCTTCGGCGATACGACTGCCTGGCTCAGGTCGCGGGCCATCAGGTCCACCGTGGCCCGGGCCTGCTGATAGCGATCCACATCTTTTTCGCCCTGCTTCCAGGCTACGGAAGCCGAGTTGAAGGCAACCGCGAGGAACCCGACCATGACCAACAAGAGTGTCATGGACGTCAGCAACTCCAGAAGGGTGAATCCCCGTTGGGACGAAGCT